>JAILCB010000316.1 GCA_024680595.1 Lachnospiraceae bacterium
ATCCTCCGGAGACTATTCTAAGCCATACATTCTTTATGAGGCAGCCTGAGGACTTCTACAAGTTCTATCGGGACAAGATCCTAATGAAGGGTACAGAAAAGCGGCCTGAGCCCAATGCGGCCCACAGGAAGCTGGCGGAGCTGGAGGAGAAGGGCAAGCTGACGGCGGTTGTGACCCAGAATATTGACGGCCTCCACCAGGCGGCGGGTAGCAAGACGGTATATGAGCTCCACGGCTCCATTCTCCGGAATTACTGCATGAAATGCGGCAAGGCTTTTGATCTGGACTATATGATGGAGTCAGAGGATCCTGTCCCTAAGTGTGACAAGTGCGGAGGCACCATTAAACCGGATGTGGTGCTCTACGAGGAAGGCCTGGACCAGATGACTATCCAGAAGTCCATTGAAGCCATATCAGAGGCGGATGTGCTTATTATCGGGGGCACCAGTCTTGTGGTTTATCCCGCCGCAGGGCTCATTGACTATTTCCGGGGCAAAAAGCTGGTCCTCATTAATAAGGGCGCCACCAGCCGGGACAGCAGTGCGGATTTGGTCATAACAGAAAGCATAGGTGAGGTTTTAGGGGCTATAAAGGTAAATTGAAAAGAGCAGATTGAGGGTCTGTCTGACATTGAAGTGTAAACCCTTTATTATTTGCTTTGGAGGAAAGCACAATATGGTTGAACTTGATAGCCAAATGCTCCGAAAGCTGCAGCTGACTGAGCTGGAGCTATTGAAGGAAGCGGACCGGATCTGCAGAAAGAATCATATTCATTATAATATCATTGCGGGGACGCTTCTCGGGGCAGTGCGTCACGGCGGCTTCATTCCCTGGGATGATGACGCGGATATTGCCCTGCTCCGTCCCGAATATGAGAAGTTCCGTCTGGCCTGTAAGCGGGATCTGGACACGGAGAGATTTGAATTTCAGGACGATAGGAATACAAAGGGATACCGGTGGGGCTATGGCAAGCTCCGTATGAAGAATACACTTTTCCTAAGGGAACACCAGGAGCATATGCCCTATTTTCAGGGGGTTTTTATTGATGTCTTTCCACTGGATTGCGTACCGGACAATCATCTCCTTAGGTCTATCAAGAACTTCGAGTGTTTCTGCGTGCGCAAGATCCTCTGGTCTAAGGTCGGGAAAATTGCGGACAAGAGCCTTTTCAAGAGAAGCCTTTATGGGATGTTGGACAAAATACCGGAGAAAGTAATTCTTCGATACTTTCATTCAATGATTGCAAGGGGGGAAAGGAGAAAGACCAGGGTGGTCAGGATTCTTCTTTTCCCCACGCCAAACCGCTTTTATGGCTACTTGCGCCGCTGGTATGAGCACAGTAAGACTATTCTCTTTGAAAATGTGCCTTTCTCCGGAATAGAGGACTATGACGGTTATTTGAGCTTTAAGTTCGGAGAGTATATGAAACTGCCGAAGAGGTCGGGGAGGAAGGTACATCCGGTCAGTCGTATTATTCTGTAAGAGGGGTAAGGGGTTCGAATATAGATAGTCAAAAGGAGACTACTTTTATGTCCGATACATTATTATCTGTCATTATTCCTGTTTATAATGCCGCGCCATATCTGAGGCAATGTTTGGATAGCGTAATAGCCCAGACCTACAAGAATATTGAGATCATCTGTATAAATGACGGGTCTACCGATGATTCCGGGAGCATTCTGGAGGAGTATGGAAGAAAGGACTCTAGAATAAGGGTTATATTTCAAAATCATGCCGGATTAGTAAGGGGAAGAAAAAATGGGGTTTCAGCAGCAAAGGGAACCTATGTCATGTACGTTGATGCGGATGATTGGATTGACGAGAATATGGCGGAGGAGATGCTCTTTTTGGCGGAAAGTCAGGATGCTGACCTTGTGACAAGCGGTCATTATAGAGAGTATGGGTCTGCAACTATTCTTGAAAAAGAACCTATGCAAAAGGGTGTATACAGGAACATGGAATTAGATAATTTATTAGGGAGAATTGTTGAAAAGGATTCCTTCTTTAAAAGTAATATTAAGGTGATGATTTGGAGTAAAGTGTATCGCAGAGGCCTTTTAAAGACTTATCAGAATAAAGCGGATGATGTTATTAATATTGGGGAAGATGCGGCTGTTACATATCCCTTATTATTGAATTCTAAATGTGTGGTTGTTTCAGGTGGGATATATTATCATTATAGAATTCATGATAAGTCTATGGTGGGAAGCCAGACTGCAAACGAAATTCACTCCTTGAAGAAATTGCTTCCCTTGTTGTATAGGGAATTTTCACAAGCAAATACAATTCCAAATACTATATCCCAATGTAAAATTATCCTTTATTATCACCTGTTGGTGGGATTTCCTGAGAGGATAATTTCCTATAGAAATGGTGAAGTAATTCCATTTGGCAAGGTTTCAGTCAAAGATAGACTGGCCATATATGGAAATGGACGTTTCGGGAAAAAACTATACTCTATTCTGGCGGATGTTGGTCTGTCGGTAGTTGCAAGGGTGGATAGACAGGAGGGAGAGGGAATCCTTCCCATCAATTGTATTTGTAATGATGATCTGGATAAGATTTTAATTGCAGTTATAAATGGAAATGCTGCTAAACAGATTAAAGAAGATTTAATGAAAATTGGTATTTCAGAAAGCAAGATTCTTAATTTGGATGTTGATAGAATTTTAGCAATGGATATTCCTGAGATTTTATCCTATTTGGATTAATTCTATCCAATTATATTCTTAGAATATAAACTTTGGACAACTCTTGATAAAACAGGGGGGATTACCTGTAGTATGGATATGAAGAATTCTTTGGTTTCTATAGTAATGCCTTTATACAATGCGGCAAAATATCTGAAAGACACATTAGAAAGTGTTCTAACGCAGAGATATTCATTTTTTGAGTTGATTTGTATCAATGACTGTTCCACAGATGGTACTGCTGATTTGTTGGATTCTTATCAAAAGACAGATGAACGAATCAGAGTATTGAATAATGACTGTCGTATGGGGGCAGGTCTTTCAAGAAATATTGGAATGAAAGAAGCTAAAGGGGAGTTCCTTGCTTTCTGGGATGGAGATGATATTTTTGATGAGGATTATCTTTTTGAAGCAGTTG
>JAILCB010000045.1 GCA_024680595.1 Lachnospiraceae bacterium
AAATGTCATCAAATGCCATAACCCCCGCTGCATCACCTCAATAGAGCAGGAGCTGGAGCACATATTCCTGCTGACCGACCCATCTAAGGGCACCTATCGATGCAAGTATTGTGAGACGGAATGGAAGGAGAGCCGTTCCAACAGAAAACACCGCTAATAGGCCGGATATGCTTGAGTAGGGGAAGAGTTCCCGCCCCACGGGCCTCAGCTTGTAGGCTGCAGTCAGGCAGGATGACACCCACTCGATTCGGCTTCGCCCGTCAAATCCAAGTCCTTCGGGCTTTCGATGCCGGGCTGCAGCCAAAGCCTCACTGAGGCCTTTGGCTGCCTAATACAGAAAAAATGTGCCTAAGACAGGCTTTTTGCCGGGTCTTAGGCACATTTATTTATCGCAGAGCCGCCGGGATGAAATTTGTCGGCTAAAGCCAGCCGGTCCCCCAAGCGATGGGCGTGTCCCGCACAGTACGCGGGATTTCCGTTTGCATCACCCTGCCGCTTTCAGCGAATTAGCCCTCTGCAGGCACCACCACATGAATCCAGCCCTCCGGGCCCTCAATATGTCCCATCTGAATTCCGGTCAGGGTATCATAGAGCTTCTTTGTCACAGGCCCCATCTCCTCCATACCGCTGGGGAAGCAGATCTCATCTCCATGATCCACAATCTTTCCAACCGGGCTGATGACGGCTGCCGTTCCGCAGAGTCCGCACTCCACAAAATCCTTTAACTCAGAGAGCAGAACCTCCCGCTCTGTAACCTTGCATCCCAGATACTTCTCTGCCACCTCATGCAGGCTCCTCCTGGTGATAGAAGGCAGAATAGAGTCTGACTTTGGAATAACCAGATTTCCATCCTTATCTACAAAGATAAAGTTAGCGCCCCCGGTCTCCTCCACCTTGGTCCGGGTGGCGGGATCCAGATAGAGATTCTCCGCATAGCCCTCCTTGTGGGCGGATACGATGGCATGCAGGCTCATGGCATAATTGAGTCCCGCCTTTATATGTCCCGTGCCTCTGGGCGCGGCCCTGTCAAAGTCACTGACCCTAATAGTGATGGGCTTTGCCCCTCCCTTGAAATAGGGACCCACCGGGGTCACAAAGACCCGGAATTGATATTCATCCGCGGGTTTTACACCAATGACAGGATTCGAGCCAAACATATAGGGACGGATATAGAGAGTTGCACCTGAGCCATAGGGCGGCACCCAATCCGCATTGGCGCTGACCGTCTTGTCAACGGCCTCCATAAAGCGCTCTACCGGGAAGGGAGGCATCTCCAGACGCTCCGCAGAATTCACCATACGAATAGCATTCTGGTCAGGGCGGAAGGTGACAATCCTGCCGTCCTCAGTGCGATAGGCCTTCAGACCCTCAAATACGGACTGTGAATACTGTAAAACCCCGGCGCACTCACTGATGACCACCTGGTCATCCTCCGTGAGGCATCCCTCGTCCCACTTTCCGTCCTTATAATTTGAAACATAGCGCTTGTCCGTCTTCATATAACCAAAGCCCAGATTTGCCCAATCCATATCCTTAACCGCCATTTTCAGCACTTCCTTTCCGGTTAAACTGCGGTAATTCACTTGCAGGGCTCTAATTTCCCCGTCTACCGCACCTCCAATTTTTAACGATTTTTAATTTTATGACAATACTATTCAAATTACAAGTAGAGAAAAAGGAATTTCATGAGAAATTCCTTTTTCATATCCCACGGCCTCAAACCACGGGCCGGGATTTCAATTCATCTAATCAGGATACTATCTCCGCCAGGCCACTTGTATCAAACTCAGCCACTTCGCCCGCCTCCATATTAATGAAGCAGTCATCGGGCAGTGAGGCGTCTCCGGAGAGCAGGCTGGCATTATCTTCCGCCGATAGCAGGACCCAGCCGTCACCCTGCCAGAATACGTAATATTCCTCGTCCGTCTCCCTGTCAACCAATTGGAGTTCAAATATATAGACCCCGGGTTCCACAGTGGCCGCCATAAGATCCGTCGTCACCTCAGGCCAGGTATAATATTGGGCGTTATCCTCTATATTAAAGGCTAAAGCGAATACTTCATAGCTGTCCAGGAAGTCATGCACGGGGAAGGTGAGCTGGAATCTGGCCAGGCCTTCTCCGGGCTCATCCGGCAGGTCCCCATCCCTAATTCCGGTTTCGTCGATAGCCGCCAGAAGCACATCTCTATAGTCCTCCATACCGATTAACTGCAGTGTCCAGGGCAGGATCTCCGCCATCTGACTATAGTCTGTTTTGGGGGTTATTATCATAGCCACATGCTGCCAATAATAGAGCTGATCCACCGGATCCATGCCGCTCTCATTCAGCCGGTAGGCAATGAGGTTTAGAAGGGAGGAATTGGTGTGAACACCGCCATTGTCATTTCTCTCCGATGACTCCTCCACCTCGGGAACATAAAACTGATCCCATGTATATCCCGGCTGCCCGTATTGATTGGGATTACTCATGGACCGGATGACATTTTCTCCATTCTCCTGAATTAACCATTCCTCATCATCCGTTTTCTCCATAAGGGCCTCTGCCAGATTTCCAAATATGTCACTTAAGGCCTCATTTATGGCGCCGTAATCATTCTTATAGATATTATAGGTCATGGTGGCAGTGGTCAGGGCATGGGTAAACTCATGGGCCATGGTATCATAGCATTCCCCGTCCGGATCCTCCTTATTAAACATAAATACATCAAATCCCTGCATTTTTCCGGAATAGCAGGCATTATGAACCGTATCCCCATTCTCATCCACCCAGTCCATGAGTATGACAACCGGAGAACCGGCCCCGTCCGGACCATGCCAGCCTATGCCCTCAAAGAAATCATAGACCTCCAGGAAAGCCCTATATATTTGGACCTCGTTATTGTCGAACTGCTCATTCTCCGCCACCCTGGGAGTCAGCGTGTCATTCTCTATGAAATCAGCGTAATCCGCACAAATTACCTTTCTTTTTACGTCTCCCAGATAAATGTCCCCGGTCTCCGGATCTGCGGCAACGGGAATAGTTATGTCTTCTGTTTCCCCCGTATGCTTTGTCACTGTACCGCTCCATTCCGCCTCATCCATACCATCAAAGGCAAATATGGAAGTGGAGCCTGAAAGGGCCTCCGAATTTCCGGGCTGGGTTACCGGTATGGCATAGAGATACTTGCCCGCCTCATCCACATAATGGGCCAGGTAGGCGGTATCCACGTCATCATACACATTATGGGTATAGACTACCCAGGCATAATAGAAATTGGTGCTGTCATCTTCAAAGGGCAAAAGGGTCTGTTCTGTCACATTGGGAATCACCCTGTAGTCAATGCCCTCTTCCTTTCCCTGGGCTTTAACCACTGCCTCAGCCTCTGTCTCGTCAATTCTCCAGGAGGCATCCTCATCCACCCTTAGTCCCGGCACCACATCGCTGACTAGACCAATGGCCTGGCCACTGCTATCCACAATAAGCTTTGCCGTGGCCCCGAAGACCACAACATCCCCTGCCATCTGCCGGAAGGTATATATATTATTGCCTTCCTCTGTAGGGCCGTCTATGGCGGCTAATTCCAGCTGCGTACTCTGATCACCGCCCACATAATCCAGGACGCTGTAGACCGCCTCCAGGGCATCATCCTCATTCTCCACCCCCTCATAGAAGGGTTCTCCAATAAAGGAGACCACAGCCCCCTCCCCGGTCAGGCTCTCCTCCTGGACTTCAGGAGTCTCCCCCCCTATCACCGGCTCTTCTTCTGTCTCATCCTCTGCCGTCTCATCCTCTTCCTCTGTCTGATCCGCCCGGGGAGAATCCCCGGCCTTCGCGGCTTCCGTAGCCTTTTCCCCGGACTTATCCACCCCGGCCCCGCTGCCACTGCCGCAGCCGGTGAAAACCAGACCGGAAAGCAGACTAATACAGAGAATAATACCTACAAATCTTCTCCACTTCCCATTTATCATACATTATGCCTCCATATCTTTATATTCTATGCCTTGGTAAACTTTATTTCTTCAGTGATTTCAGAGGGAATCTCCTCAGCCCCCGCCAGCTTCTGCACTATAGTATTGAGGGGCCGTAATTTGGTGGCTGTTTTTAGGTTATGCCTCTCAATCAGCTTCCCATATTGGGGGCTGGATGCCATTCTGTCCCGGATTGGCCTGGCAAAGGGACAGAATTCAAAGAGAATATCTCTGGCAATCTTGTTCATACGCTGGGCTCCGGTGGACTCATACTTAATATAGAGCATATAATCCATGACAAACATATTCCGGAAATTATTCCGGGCCCTCTGCAGATCCTGCTTGATCCTCTCCCTCAGCTCCGGTGAGATGTCCCGGTTCTTTCTGTAAAACTGCAGATAATCATTATACTTGGAGGTAAGGGAAGGATCCCTCACATCATTCCACCTGCCGCCCTGTTCCCGTTTGCACATTTCCCAGCGGAAGGAGCCTGTCAGACTGGTGATGCAGTCGTCTAAATCCTCAAAGTAAAAGAGAGGGGCAATCATACGGCCGGGGGTGGTCCTCACCTTTCCGTCAATCTCCTGCCACAGGGCCGCCCTGGACCCAACAGTAGGCATAAGGATAAATATGGGCAGCACCTCCACCGAGTAACTGAATTGATTAATCTTCAGGTCC
>JAILCB010000135.1 GCA_024680595.1 Lachnospiraceae bacterium
AAGAAGGGACAATTCTCATGATTATTCCCCAGCAGTCTGGCATAATCGTCCTCGTCCATATCCATGGAACAGACATATTCCTCATAATCCTCATCGTAATAATAATACGCGCATTCCTCGCACCGGTACATAGTATCTCCCCAATCCAAAACAGAATCCAGCTTAGTTCAAAAATTATACAAATGAAGATGTCTTAATACTGAATGACTATCTCCCAAAAAGACATAAATGATATGCCCCAAAGCCCGGCTGAAATCTATAACCAGATCTACCCTCACTTCAACCATTTCAATGATAATACTTCAGCAGCTTTCTAAATACCGCATTCGGTTTTTTAATGAAATCACCCACAGCACATTTTTCGACTATTTTTTGATCTTTAACAAGCAAAATCTCTCCATTATCAAACAGTACAGTTGCATCGCCGACAGTAAAACCGTTATTTGGATCGTCATTGATGATCCAGGAATCTGTTCTCCTCTTTAATTCCGTATAAAAGCGATACTCTTCTTCTGTCTCCAAAAGTAATTCCGGGACCTGAGAGCTATGCTCCAAAAGAAAAAGATTCGTAAACATGATAGCGAAGCCTCTCTCCTTTGGTTCTATAGGTCTTGATAAGCGATCCCACTCTTTTATTTGAAAGCGATAATATAATTCGTCAGAATTTTTGGGGATTTCTGTAATCTCCCTCCTTTTTACAACTCTACTGGAAATCACTTCTCCGTAATACTCAATCCTTGCCTCCGCTCCAAATAAGGCCTTTGTCTGATAAATTGCCACATATCGAATGGGCAGCTGACTCTCCTCTATCCTAGCAACCGGTACATGATAGAATCTATTTTCAATACATACCTTCAGCTGATTCTGATTTCTAAGGGTCCCGACAAGCACATCCCTTTCCTTCCAATTAACCTTCGCCAGCTTACTCTCGATCCCTCTTGGAAGTGTCGCTCTTTCAAATGCAGAATCAGGAGAATCCGCTATCAGCTCGTCCAGCATTTCCGTCACTAGGCCTGTTGCTGATGGCAGAAAGGGAAGTCCTCCAATATTAACCTGATCAATGCTTTTATAGAACTTATGGTTTTTATATTCCAACTCATCATGATAAGGAAATAAAACATAGGCGCCAAACATGGTCCGTTCATAGGGGCTGGCATCGTTTTGATAGACTATGGCATCCCGATAGCGGTGCATGGTATTAATATCACTGATTTCAGGCCCGGGATTATGAGAGATGGAATTGTAATAATCCGTTTCCGGAAGAGCCGGATTGACTCGATATTTTGCATCAAAGACATATTCATAAACCGTATTTGCGCCTCGCTTTTCCAGCCGGAGAACATTGTCCGGGCGCTGCGCAACAGTAGGAACATTTATTTCCTTAGGGTTATAGGAAAGGGTTATGATTTCACCATTTCTAGGATTCCGATATCTTACATTACTTCTCTGCCCTTTTACCAGGGAAACGAACAGCCCCTTCCCGTTTACACGTATGATGTCCTGTGAAATAAGCTCATACTTGCCCTTCATCAGACTGTTTAGTTTTATAAAGCACCAATATTCATAGAGTACAGCTAAATCCTTAACCGAAATATTAAAGATATTCCCGGTCACAGTAAGACCATGCTGTAAAAGTAAATAACAACGGTTTAATGCCCTATAACCAGGGGCCATCCCGAATACTAATGACATCCCCGAACGAAATGCCGCCGCATCCACATCTCTCAAAAAGCCATTGTTACACCTTCTCTCAATGCCTTTCACCATATTGTCAATTTCTAGTATGACATGAGGATCCTTGTCTCTGCTCAGCTTTCTATACTGTTTCTTGAACTGTTCCAGCCGCCGCACTGTGGTCTGCAGCATATATTTAGTCATTCGATTCTCTTTTGTATCATAGGTGACATATTTTTTTACGGACAAGGCCCTATCAGCCAAGACCCTCCCATCTTTTCTAATAGTTTGATAGGGATGCTTCTCTACCCATCGGAGGGTTCTTGAATCAATCTTTTTTATTTTGTGAGCCGGCTGCTCCTCATGTTCTGTCTCTAATAAGTGATGGGGATTTCGGAGTATTACATCCGCCGCATTCACAAAATCCCTGTATATTTTTCGGATAATTGCAAAAAATTCAACCGGTGATGACTTTTGGGATGAAGAAACGTCAAATGAATTATAGGTACTTTTCAAGAAATCAAAAACCAAATTATAGACTTCCGTCATGACATCTGAAAGAATCGCCTTGTAATCACTCTTATAGCTGATTTTTGACGGAAACACCTCCAGTGTCAGCCGAAGATAAGCATTTCCATCCACCCGCACAATGAACTCGGAAAATCCTATCTCATTACCAAAATTAATTACTCCTGTAAGAAGCGAAGTTTTACGCCCCACCCGCGTTACTTTATTGCGAATATTATAATTATCATGCTAGAACTCAATGGTATGATCATTCAGGCCCTCAATGATTATTTCATATCTCTGCTGCTCAAAAAAGAGAGGACGGTGACGATATTCACCGGCAAAACTATTATTCAGGTTCTGAAAGGAAATACTCTCCGGATTTCCGGCAAGAGATATATCAAAGTCTTCGTCACATGCTATTCTGAAATTTGACTCTTTCTCTTGAAACTCTGACCCATATAATAAGGGATGAAAAGGAGATCCTTTTATAGTCAGTATAAGATTTTGGGTCTGAACATAAACCAGTTCATCAGAGCCAGTATGATGTGAATCCATCCTCTTCAAATCTCCTTATCATAAAAGCGGTTTTCTCCGCACTTTTTCGAAATCTCGCCCCCGTATCCTGTAATTTCTTTAACATCTTTGAAGCGATATCATCGCTTTGGGTCTGATAGCCTTCATAATCTCCAGCAAAAACCATAAATAATTCACAAAGCAACTCCTTTATTAAAGAAGAGCTTCCCTGAATACGCGGCAGGATTTTCTGCATAATTTCATTATCCAGCGCCTCATTTTCTTCCAGTAATTCAGAATGAAGATTGTTTAACATGTAGAAAACAATTTCATCCCGAACCCGATATCCTATATGGGCATTTCCCTTCTGTAGAACTTGATTTATACTCTGCAGCTCACTACATATTTTTTCTACATATTCCCTATTATCACACTGGTAAAGCAGTAAATATCTGGTCTTTAGAAAAGAATTTGACAGTTTAAGAGTCTTGATTTCACGGTCTCCCTGATACTCTGCAGGAATTAAATCCACATAGTTAAATTCAATCGTGTTGGCCCTATCCAATACCTTCTTGCTGAAAGGAAAAGTGGTTTCGTCCATATTAACGGTTCCCACAATATACAAATTCTGGGGAAATCCAATGGTGCCATATTTATTTGCCGCTTCCCTATCTGACCCATATTGGGTTTCCGAAATTAGCGGGGCAGAAACGATAATACCATCCTTTAAATCCCTCGTCTCTAGAACCGAAAGGATATCGCTGAGATAGTATTCCACCCTTGCCAGGTTCATTTCATCCAGGCAGATAATATAAGGATCTTTTAGATTATTCTGAGCCTCACAAAGAAAATCCAGAACCTCACCGGGTATGTACTTTCCGTTCAAGTCAAGATGGCCAAACAAATCAGATGAATCCGACCAGTCCGGCCGTACAGGAACCAGCTTATAATGTGCTCCTATAGCCTCTGCAAATAGCTTTACCAATCTGGTTTTTCCGGTTCCGGATGTGCCCGCCAGAATCACAAAAGGTTTACTTTTAATACTGAGGAAGAAATTTTCAATTAGACCTTCATTATAGGAAAACCCTTTTGAAGCTATATATTTCTTAATCTGATGAATTGCATCTTTATCAGATATTTCCATATCCTCACCACTTTCTTCCCAGGTTTCTTCTGTTCTATCCGGCTCCTCGAAAGAGTCTTCTTGATCGGATCTGTCCTCCCCATATACCTTTTCATAATATGTTCCGTATAAATCTATAAATATCTTTAAATCCCTGATTAATTCAGAATCATCCGGAATGGTGCCTGGCGTATATCGTTTATAGAAAACACATCCGGCATCATAGGCTTTGGAGCCGGAATCGATATCATCAAAGGCCAGATGATATGGATTTCCAATAAGATCCCGTATCCTATTGCCGCGCTCCTTTAAGGCCCCCGTCGTTTTGGCATTATCTGTAGATGCTATTCCCGTGAATGCCAGTTTTTCTGATTTCACACCGTCTTTTCTTTGTGAAATATCCGTTGCCCCTTGATTTAAGGTTAAATACAGGGTTTTAGAATCCTTATTTAGAAGATAAACTAAATATACTCCCTTCTGTGCGGAGCTTGTAATTCTCTTATCAAAAACCGCAATCCAAGGGACATCCGTCCAACGGCCCGCCCCGACGCTGCCTTTTACGGAATATATAGTCGGATCCAGGGATTGCCTTATAATACCGGCAATATCCTTACGGACTAAAGCGCCAAAGGGACGCTTAAAATTCTCAGTCCTTCTAGCTTCCGCCAGTTCTCCGGCATATTCATTCATCAATCTAATTAAATTTGATTTCAATTCATTCATATAATCGAAACCTCATGAAGGGATTTATGGTAAATTTCTCCTATATCAATCATAGGCCTTGATGATTTTCTCCAGCCCGTCCAGCCATGCATTCATATCTGCTTCCTGAATTCGGCTGGAGAAGTAGTAATGACTGACGCTTACCTTTGAATTGGGCAGCAGATTCTTCACGGTCTCTAAGGATGATGTCTTTCCTGATCCGCCTGCTGTCACAAAGGGTATAATAATTTTCCCGTCCAGCTTGCTTTTCTTCACATATTCCTGCATAAAGGAAGGCATGGTTCCGTACCAGACCGGAAACCCGATGAAAATGATTTTGTAGTCCGAAAAGTCGGCAGGCTCCGACTTCAGAGCCATAAGCTTGCCCGTCAGCTTTTCCTGTCCAACCTTAGCCACAGTAGATAGGTATCCTCCCTCGTAAGCCTCCGCAGGCTCTACAAAAAAGAGATCCGAATCAAACCTGCTCTTAATTGCTTCCACTACCTTTAATGTCGTACCCGATTTTGAATAATAAACAACTGCTGTTTTCACTTTAATGCCTCCTTATTCTCAATGAAATAATACATCTATTCTTAATGCTATAATTAAGCTCTTTCCCTGCTTTAATATTGGGATAGGGCAGAACTCATGCCCTAGATGGCGCACGGGCAAATCCCTTTCACTGTATAGTCCACTGAACAAAGGCTTTCACTGCTTTCTATTCAGCCTAGGACAGGGACTGCACTTCCATTTATAGTGTGCTGAACAAAGGCTTTCACTGCTTTGTAAACATGATATGAAAGAAACCTTTTTCCGCCTTAAACAGCATGGGGATCCTCTCCGGTGTCACCACATCCACCCCCGTCTGCCCGGTCGATCCATCCTCTGAAGCAATTCCCATATCAAGTA
>JAILCB010000151.1 GCA_024680595.1 Lachnospiraceae bacterium
CATATCCTTCCCACCCTTTATTCTCTTGCAGCCCAGACCCGAAAGCCGGATCTCATTGTGCTTTGGCTCGGAAAGGATAGGGCTTATCCCGGGAAAATCATTTCTCAGATTAGGGAAATGGGCGTCCTTATCAAATACCGGGAAGATCTGGGCCCCAATACCAAGTACTATTATGCCTTCTCTGAATATGGCCGGGATCTGGTCATAACGGTGGATGATGATACCATCTATAATAAAGAGATGACAGAAGAGCTGTACCGGACCCATCTGCGGCACCCGGGGGCGGTGATAGCGAGACGGGTACACAAGATTCGGTTTGACCGGAACAGACAGCCTGTAAAGTACAAGGACTGGTTATGGGAATACGGAGATTCCCATGGCCCGGCCCCGGACCTTCTCGCGACGGGGGTCGGAGGCGTGCTCTATCCGCCCTTAGTTATGGGCCTGAAATGCTGGGAAAACAGGGATTTTCTCAAGTGCTGCCCCAAGGGCGATGACATCTGGCTGAAATTTTGTGAGCTAAAGAACGGGATCGGGGTTTGCGCCGTTCACAGGGCCGGCATCCGTAAGGATAGTCCAAACTTGAGAACTCAAAAGACGGGCCTTGCTATAGGGAACATAAACGGAGGCAGGAATGATGCTTATTTCAGGGCCTGTGCAGAATATTTCGGCTTTAAGGATGACCTGTGCGAAAGGATTCTGGGAGACGAATAGGATATGGAATCAAGAACATTGAATTCTAAACGAAATATCTTGGCAGGGGGCGTGTGTAACTGTCTGCTTCCTGTTTTCGGAATGATTGTCAATGCCGCCATCGTACGCTGCCTAAGTGTGGAATATATCGGACTGGCCGGCACCTTTAATGCTGTGCTGCAGCTATTAAATCTGGCCGAATTGGGTTTTTCCACCGCAATGACCGTGAACCTCTACAGGCCCTTAAAGGACAATGATATCCCGGTGGTGCGGGGCATGCTGGCCTATTTCAAACGCACATACCGGATCATAGGTCTGGTGGTATTGATAGCCGGAATGATGGTCTGCCCTTTTCTCGGAGGCCTGGTAAAGGACTCCGGTGAAATCACTGAAAATATATATATCCTCTATATTCTATTCCTGCTGAATAAAGCAGTCACATTCCTGCTCTATGCCCATAAGGAAGCTTTGCTTAATGCGGCCCAGCGCTTTGACATCATAAAGATTGTCCATGTCACTTCCTATGCGGTCATAAGCCTTCTGCAGCTCCTGGCTGTGGCCGTTTTCAGAGATTTCTATCTCTATTCTGCCATATTAATATTGGGGACCGTTCTCTACAATGTATCCCTCAATGTCCTTTCCAAAAAGAAATTTGCCCAATATTATCCGGAAGGGACTATTGATGAAGAGACAAGGCGGGTCGTCAGAGAACAGGTCACAGGGCTGTCTGTTTCCAATGTATTGGGGGTCAGCAGGGACTCCTTGAATTCTGTATTGATCGCCTCCTTTTTTGGACTCTATATAGCGGGAAAGTACTCAAACTATGTCGTCATCTATGATGCCGTCCTACTGCTATTCCTGATGGTCACAAAGGCTATTCAGTCCAGTATCGGCAATAGCATCGTATCTGAGAGTGTGGAGAAAAACTACGGGAACCTGACCAAAATGGAGTTTCTGCATAATATAGCGATTACCGTTTGTACAGCATATATGATTTCCCTCTACCAGCCTTTTATGAAAATATGGATGGGGGAGGACCTGATGTTTCCCGATCCTATCATGGCCTTATTTGTCCTCTACTTCTATATAAGGGTTATGAACGAGGTGAGAAACGCTTACTTCTCTGCCCTGGGATATTGGTGGAAGGCAAAATGGATATTTGTAACGGAGGCAGTGGTGGTTGTTATCCTGATGCTATGCCTGGGCAGGCTCCTTGGCGTGGCGGGGATTATCCTTGCACCCTGTATCTCCATTTTGACCGTGAATTATATTGGCATCACCAACCTCATGTTCCGGGAGTATTTCAAAACCGGGAGAAAAGAGTATTATGCCAATCGCCTCCTTTATACTGTGATTACCGTGATAATCAGTGGGACGGCCTGGTACTTCTCTAATCTGGTCCCTTTTGAGGGTATAGGGGGCCTGGCGGCGAAGACCGGTGTCTGCACCTGTCTATTGCTGGTTCTGGTACCCTCTGCCATGTTTTTGCTGAAGAGAGAGAATATGAAGGAATCCATAGCCTTTATCAAGCAGATAATTAAGGCATGAGAAAGGGCGGAGTCCTGATTCGGGAAGAGACATAATTATGCTAAAGAGAGAGTATATGGAGG
>JAILCB010000202.1 GCA_024680595.1 Lachnospiraceae bacterium
CCTCATATTAATCCGTGTGCCGCAGTAGTGGCAGAATAGTGCATTGTCATCTAATTTTGTACCGCAATGTCTGCAAAACACAGTTTCTCCTTTCACCCAAGGACTGCTTATAATTAGAGAACTTAATATGTGACGTCCGGGGTATCTATTATATTTTGAACCTTTTGCATATTCTCCATTAGAATGCTGGTGTGATTTAATCTCTCCATTTGAGTCATGGCCAGCTTCAGGACATCTTTACTTAATGCTACATCATAGTCGGATAGTTGGACACTGTCCGCATTAGGGAAAATATCACTGTTTGCCATACGGTTCTTTTCGTACTCCAGAATAAAATTAACATTAGCCGTTTCCAGCTTGGAAAGCCGGTTTGGCTGGTTCTTGTCAAAGTAGTCCGGGGCATACTTCGTGGGTATCTCCAGATACCATTGCTTGGAGTAGAACCATTTATTAAGATAACTATCATTGAATTGACGGCCGTGCCGGGCAAAGATCTCATTTCTCGCAATTCTGAGCTGGGCCAGGCTGAATCTTGCCAAATCGGCTTCGGTGATTGCCCTGGAGGAGGAATCAGGAATCATGTAATCGACAGAAGCATAGTCGGAAGAGAACCCATTAGTCATATCGGCCTGAGGGACGAAGGGCTTTCGGTATTCGCCGGTGAATTCGCTGCTTTCTGAGGTTTTCAATACGATGGTGCGCTCGCTTTGGACATCAGTTTCCTTGGGAGAGGTATATTCGAATACATAATAATCCTGCTGCTCCCGGTAGATAGTAGAATAGATGTCCTCCATAATATCCTCCATATCGGACTCTTCCACGCTGTAGTACTCACCGGAGCATTCGTTTGCCATGTCACGGAGAATGGAGGAGTCGTAGGCTTCTCCTACACCTATAATAAAGACAGGAATACCGGTTTCCTGTGAAAGGGCTACAACCTCATTAAAAGTATGGCTGCTGGCATTCTCTATACCGTCTGTAAAACCGATTACACATTTGGCCCCATCCTGGTAATAGGTGTCATAGATGCCGGAGTATAGGGCGTCATAGAGAGCCGTGCTGCCGTTAGGCACCATATTATAGATGGCATTTGCCGCCAGGGTAATATTTTCTGTGAAATTTTGCTCCAGATAGACATAGTCGTCAAAGGAGATAATCTCAACCTTGTCCCGCTCTTTGATCTTATCGAGGAAGGTGACGGCGGCGTTCTTGGCGTTTTCCATGCGGTAGCCATCCATACTGCCGCTCTTGTCCATTACCATGTTCACATTGACCCGTCCTTTGTCCATGACCTGATATATTTTTTCCACATCAATGTCTACAAGGGAGCCGTCCCCTTCTATTTCCTGGACGTTAAAGTCCGATTCCTTCAGGTTCTGGATGCTGTTTCCCTGTTTGTCAGTGACATTGGCGTAGAAAGTAATTTTGGGGAATGAAGTATTATCAACCTGGCGTACATTGATGTCAACTGGGGTCTTGGGACCTGTATAAGGGGGTTTTTCATCTTTTCCAAAGCTCACACTGCCTCTGGAGGGGTCGTCTGAGTCCGCCACATCCCCAGCCGGGGCAGCCTCTTCAGCCGGGGTATCCTCTGCCTGGTCCTCCATTTCTGGCTCCCCTTCCTTTTTGGCAAGTCTGCTTTGGGACTCGCTCTCAGAATCATTGCTGTCCAAGTCCCCGTCTTCCCCTTCAGAGAGGGCCTGCCCATCATAGTGGCCTGTAATGACGTCTACGATTCCTGTGAAACCGTCCTTTTGGATGACGTGCATGGCCTCGGTGAAGCCTCCGCTGCCTACAATGAACATTCCGGTCATTATGGCTAAAAAGATTAGAAGGATTGCAATTAGGATTGTCAGGGTAATTGGCAGGACATTACTCTTTTTGGGGGGCTCAGGGTTAAATTGATTTGTATTATCCATATTTTCATGGATTCTTCTGGCCGTATCCCGCTTTTTCTTGTTTGAATACTGTTCCGGATCCTGAAATCCGGGTGTAAACGGCATTTGACTCTGGCCGGATTCATTGGGGGATGGGGGGCTGTCTGCCGCAGAAGAGAGGGGCTTCTTGAGCCGTACAGTCCGGTCATTATCATCCTGATCATCCGATGGAGCCTGGGACAGCCCTTTTGTCAAATCATCATGGGCCTTTGCCTGCCCTTCCCTTGAGGCAGGAGCTCCCATATCTCTATCTGCTGCGGGGATATTGACCGCCTGTCCGCAGAATGGGCAGAATCTGGCGTATTCTTTGATTTCCTTTCCACATTGTGAGCAGAACATGAAATCCCTCCTTAATTCTATATCTGGGATTAAAGCGAATGATAATTAGAATAGGGTGCATAGAGCCGCCCAGGTTTCCCTGTTCCTGTCCCAGATGGCTTTGAATTCTGAGATCCGCAGGGGGCAGGTATATTTTCCTATTTCTATCGTAATGCCGGGCTTATCTAGGTTTAGGTGGGCATAATCCCCAAAGCTGCCGTATTCCGGATCCTCATCCGGAGGCGCATTGGGGTCCGGGTCAGAGGGTTTATAGCGGTTGATGTCATAGAAGTAATCTGCCAGATATTTGGATTTTTCCGCCACCTTTCCGGAAGCGCCCTCGGAGTGGTAATAGATGAGCTGTCCCCTGGCATGGTAGCTGATATAGCAGTCGAAGTCCTCCATTACCGCGGCATCCCGGATAATTTGGGTCTCGGGCTCGGATTCCGGAGCGGGCCCCCTGTAACTGCCCAGGGCGAGACTGCCCTTTCCCCAGGATGTCTGCCAGCCGGTATCAAAATTGCGGTTCAGATCTACTGCAGCCGCGTTAGCCTTCCACATTTTCAAATAATCATTATAAGGGATGAAGTCCGTGTTTTGAAAGAGTTTGGGACTGATCTTATGCTTGAAATTATCATACCAGGCCAGCTCGTCATTAATATCCTTTATGAAAACAATGTCATTCTTGTCATTCTCATAGGCATTTCTAAGGCATTCCAGATATTCCCCGGTCACGGCGGACTCTCCCTTTTGGGAAATGCTTACACCGTCCGGATTGATCATGGGGATAATGTAGAAAGCCTTGTCCTGCATGAGTTCCTCATAGCTATTTCCCCGATAATCCCCCTTCTGGTAGAAATGGGCATAATACTCCGTCATCTTCATGACGAATTGGGAAGTCATATATTCTCTGCCGTGGATTCCGGCCTGGATCATGAATTTGTGGGAGGCCTTGGGATCTCCCAATATAATTAGGGGGATATTTCGCCCGCAAAGGCTCTGTCCCAGAATTGAGGAGGATAGAATATCACTGTACTCATTACAGAGCTCTTCAATATCAGCACACATTTCCTCATAGGAGTAGTCGGCCTTTGACACATCTACGATGTCAAATGAGTCCTGAGAAGAATAGAGATACCAGAGCCTTGGCGTGTAATGGGAGTTTACATAGCCCTCCTGACCGCTTTCCATATCCTTTACAAAGTAATAGTCTATTTTGTTTACCGTTTCCTTTCTGCCGTCCCATAGGAGGTATGCGCCATATCCCAGCTCGGTCAGGATATCATCTCCATCCCCGGGTGAGGAGCGGATGGGAAGGCTTTCAAAGGGCACGGCCTGAAGAACTTCATAGCCTTCGTTCCGGTATTGGTTAAATTTCTCGATTAAGGCATCTGTTTCGGGGTCAGATACTTCTTCATCTGCCTCCTCTGTGGGTTCGGCAGGGGCATCTGAAGACGGCTCTGAGGCCTCGGCCGGCATTTCCGGGGCCGCCTCGCTGGTATCCTCTGCCTGCAGGGAAGCCTTAGCATTTTCTTTTTCTCCCGAAGACAGCTGACTTTGGGCAATGGACTCGCTTGTGGCGGTTTTTTCATTGGAGGCTTCTTCCTTATGGGAAGAGCCCTTGAAAAGGAAGAGGAAAACGACAACTCCGATAATAGCAAGGATAACAAGGGTACTAATGATGGCTACGGGTATTATGGGAAAGCCGCCCTTTCTATCATTAGAGGAGGATTTGGATGAGGGGATCTGACCCGGCCTTTCAGGCTTGGATTTTTGCGATTCCCTATGCCCATTGTCCATTTGAATAGGAGGCTCCGGGGTCCGGGCGGGGACTATAGGATCCGGCTTACTATAGGGGGCGGATCCGGTATTCTCAGGACTAATATTTGTAGAGGGCATTTCTTGGGGAGGCTTTTCCTCTGTTTCTATCACACATGCCCCGCAATACTTACAGAATCTGGATTTATCATTGATTTGTTTTCCGCAAAAAATACAATACATGAAATATACTCCTTTTTTAACAAAATTCGTAATCCGTACATTACCAGGTCCCTGCGGAGCAGGGGGCGTGTATCGCGCGTGGGGCGCGGGATTTCCGAGACCGCCAGGCAAATCAGGGAAGGACTGCTAATGTGTCCCGCGTGAGGCGCAGGATTTCCGAATGCGGTTCCCTGACACATGCGGAAAGTCACAAAGGTCGGGAACCCCGGAAAACTGACAACATGCGGGTCCCTGATGCATGTGGAAAGTCAAAGGTCCTGCCCCTATGCTGTGGAGACAATGGCTTAGCCGCCGTTTAGGATTTCCCTGATAAAGTCCCCATAGTCATATAAGGGCTGATTATTCCGGGATACGGCGGTAATCTTGAACTTTGTTCCCTGATATACGAGAAAGATGACAGAATAATCTGTGCCATTCCTCTTTCCCTCATAGGAAACAAAGACTTGGCCGGAATTGTCCCTAAATCCGCTCCACCGGCCGGGACTATCGGAATAGGCATCGAATAATTCACCGGTGGTTCTGCCATTGGGAGAGCTGTCAAAGGTTCCGTCCCGGACCACCATAATGCTGGTTTCTAATATACCTGTATTATCATTTGTATAATTGTTTTCGTCCGTATTATCTGTAAGACCCTTTTCGGGAACTGTATCCTCCGCCTCATTTTCATTGGGGTCGCCTATGGAGCTTTCCCCTGCCTCATTTTCATTGGTATTGTCCACAGGGTTTTCATCCTCCCGGATAGTGACCCTGCCCCGGATATCTGTCTGGGATTCGGAGGCTTCAGGGGCCTTTCCCTCTGCCTCGGGGGCTGTCTCCGATCCGGCTTCAGCGGCCTGCTTTGCAGACTGGGAAATATCCTCTGTCTGGCCGCCGCTTTCGCTGCTATTCCCCCGGACCATAGTGGCTGAGGCCTGGTCGGCCTGGCTCCGGCGGATTAATATAGCGGTTCCGACAAAGGCAAATCCTGTGAGTAGAGAGAGGAAGACAATTAAGAGCAGGATTTTCTGTATGGAGAAAGAGCGGTCCGCCTGGTTAGATCTGGCATTATACAGGTCATCATAGAGCTCCTGCATGGTCTGCTGGCGCATTTCCGGCGCTATTGACAGACCCTTTTCGATGGCTTTGCTAATATTAGGGGGTAGCTGCAGATTCAGGGAGGAGAGGGGGACTAGGGAGTCCTTCTCCTTTCTCTCCACAGCCTCCGGAGGAACCTTGCCTGCAATCATACGGTACATGGTGGCACAAAGGGCATAGATATCGGTCCATGTACCCTGGACCCCGTTCTTGTAGTATTGTTCGTAGGGGGCATAACCCTGCTTTAGGATTACAGTCATGCTGCGCCTGGAATCCTGGTAGGAGCGGGCTGCACCGAAATCAATGAGCTTGACCCTTGCACCGCCTGTCACCATGATATTGTCCGGACTGATATCCCTGTGCAGGAGCATATTTTTATGGACAATAGCAAGGGATGAGATAACGGGCATCATTAAATTAAGGGTTTCTGAATAGCTAATTCTTCCGCCCCGTTCTTTGAGATATTCCTTTAGAGAGATGCCGTCTATATATTCCATGACAATATAGGCGGTGGAATTTTCATAGAAGAAGTCTTTAACGGTAACAATTCCAGGCAGCTCGAAAAAACGGGATAGAATACCGGCCTCCTGGGTGAAGTGTGTCAGACCCTCGGAGTACTCCCTTTCCATTCCATCCTGAACCAGGACGGTGTTTCCGGCTTTGGAACCGGTATCCCTGGAGGCGAAAATCCCGGGGAAGTATTCCTTTATCGCGGCTTTTACCCCCAGGTTTAGGTCTAAGACTAGATATGTGATTCCGAATCCGCCTGCGCCTAAAGAAGGACCCACCAGGTACTTTCCGTTCAGAATCGTCCCCGGAGGCAGAATATGGCTGTTCTTCGCCTTGATGTCCCGGCCGCAGCCGCAGACAGGGCATATCCTATAAGGTCTGTCCCAGATTTCCATACAGGAAAGACATATTCGATCTGTATTTAGCATGGCATTCTAATAATACGTACGCGACCGGCCCTCGTGGAGCGCGGGATTTCAGCATAATATCTATAATTCCAGAGTTATTAAAAAAATACAAGAAATCATTTAAATATTAAGTCACATAGCAACATTTGTCAATGAAATATAGTTGGGAGGGATTACTTCTTATTCATAATATACAAAAATTCCTTGACATTGTTTCAAACAATTGTAAAATAAAGATATCTTTAAGATTTAGCGCAAGGATGTACATTATTAACGAGAAAACACCCTTGCGGGCGACAATGCCGTAATAATGAATGCGGCGGAAAGAATATGGAGGTTTTAGCACATGAAGAAGATTATCAACGCGGTAGATCAGGTCGAGGAGCAGATGATTGAAGGTCTTTGCAAGGCTTATCCCCAGTATGTGAAGCGGGTTGA
>JAILCB010000203.1 GCA_024680595.1 Lachnospiraceae bacterium
ATCCTATTTCAGCATTTGAATGCATGTCATGTAAAGCGGATATCTCTCTAGAAAAATACCATGATGGAGAGATTGATGACTATGATGAAAAAGATAAGGAGATGTTTATCCGTTGTCCGGAATGCAATGAATATAATAAAATCGAGGGAGAGAAATTCAAAAAAATACAAGTCTGTTCAGTGTGTGGCCGTACCGGAATCAGTCGTATAGGGAAAAGGGGCATTATTTATGGATGGCAGCTAAAGAAAATGGATGTTATTGAGAATGAGGAACCGGTGCAGGATGAACCAAAAGTAGAACCGAGAACAGAGGAAGACCCCAATAGCATCAAGTGTGTAATACTTACGAATGCCAGAGATGGCAAAGAGGTTAAAATACCATTCGGCCTGCATAAATTGGGAGCGTATGGTGACTGCAATCCAGATTACTTTTGGGATTTGGAGTATATTGACAACGAGCATGCCATAGTGGAGGTTGGAAAGGATGCTGTTTTCATCACAGATAACAACAGTATGAATCACACATACATCAATCGCAGTAATACGGCATTGAAGCCCCAAGAGAAAGCGATTCTTTCCCATGGAGATATTCTGACGTTGGCAGACCAGGATTTTAAGGTGAGGGTATGCAGGTAGATAGGTTCCTCTACCCGGTCCATGCGCTTGGACCTGGGGAGAGATTAGTCATTTGGTTTCAGGGATGCGAAAAGCATTGCAGAAATTGTGCAAATCCTGAATTACAGAAGGAGGATCCATCCAAGAATATTTCACTATCGGTTTTTGAAGATGTGCTGGATCAGATTAGTGAATATGGAATTGACGGTCTGACACTGACAGGAGGAGAACCCCTTTATCAGGCGGGTGAGCTTTTGGAATGGATAGACAGAGCAAGGATGGTTACAGATGATATCCTGATGTTTACCGGATATTCCCCGAATGAAATCGTATTGCTGGGGGAAACGGCAAATGAATGTATAAGAAAATGTTCAGTAGTTATAGCCGGGGAATATATTGATGAACTGAATGATAACCATACGGCATTGCTGGCTTCCTCGAACCAGCAAATACTATGGATAGATTCAGAGAAACGATCATTGTATTTAGAATATATGAATGAAGGAAGGACAATAGAGAACGTATTTTCAAAGGATACTTTGGTATCTGTTGGTATACACAACCGAAGGGAGTAGATATGGAAAGGGCACCGAAATGGATAAGGGAATTTGATTGTTTTTCAAAAATAAAAAGTTGCATTGTCATTGAAGGAAATATATATGACAAATATCCTGTGCTCGACGAGAATACCGAATGTGAGGATTTCTGTACATTAGATGAGTATGTCAATAATTATTTTAGTTCAGATGGTTATAAGGTATGTTTTTTTGATCTTGTCAATGGGTTTTATAATCAACACAATCCACAGGATGTGCTGGACGTATTTGAACTAGTAGCAGAAGCTTATGGGGATGCAGCCCCATCGAAGGATGGCGGTGATAGTGGAAATCAGGCGGAATCATTACCAGAGCAATACAGGAAATACCAGGCCGATATGGATAACCCTAGGATGGACGGACAGATTGGGAACAGCATTACATTAGAACTGCTGAAATCCGGTGAGTTGATAAAAACGATGCTCATAGAGAATGATGTGCCATCACTATTCTGCATAAACTTTGCCTCCCGTATTCTGACAGATCCATCGAGGATGATCGAACTGGAACGTGGCTTTTTTTCTAATCTTATGTATGCAACATTGCATACAAGGAGCAATTATAGTAAGAATGAAGGACGGAGCCGGAGAAATATGCTCATCCTGATCACGGATAAGGTTAATGATATTCCGACATGGTTCTATCTGGAAAATCCCTGTGTAAAGTCCGTTATGATAGCCAAACCGGACAAGAAGGTAAGGAAACTTTACATGGATTTCATGGGACAATATTTCCTGAAAACGCCTGGTGATTCGACAGAAATGGATAAGGGTTTGCAGAAGCAGTTCGTTGAAATGACGGAGGGGATGAATATCCTTGATCTGGAAGGAATCCGTGAACTGAAACAGATCCAGCAGGTGCCTTTCGAAAAAATAGCAGAGGTAGTTTCCTTATATAAATACGGAATCAAGGAGAACCCCTGGGATGACGTCGAAAGGGAGAAACTTGATGCGGAGATTATAAAAAGAAGGGTTAAAGGCCAGGATGTTGCCGTAGATAAAGCATTGGCAGTTGTAAAGCGGGCGAAGACAGGATTGTCCGGTCTACAGCACTCTTCTAATTCCAAGCCCAAGGGGATACTCTTCTTTGCAGGTCCCACGGGAACCGGTAAAACAGAATTGGCAAAGACACTAGCGGAAATGCTGTTTGGTGATGAAAGTGCCTGCCGCAGATTCGATATGAGCGAGTATGCGGAAAGCCATTCCTCGCAAAAGCTGTTCGGAGCCCCTCCGGGCTATGTGGGATATGAAGCCGGTGGCCAGTTGACGAATGTCATAAAGGAGCATCCTTTCTCATTATTATTGTTTGACGAGATAGAAAAGGCATCCCCTTCAATTTGGGATAAATTCCTTCAGATTTTGGAAGACGGGCGAATGACGGACGGCCAGGGGAATACGGTGTATTTTTCAGAGACAATTATCGTATTTACCAGCAATCTCGGGATTTATGAAGATGATTATTCGGAAGGGTTTTATAAAAAGAAAAGAGTCGTGAAAAAGGATGACCCTTATGAAGTCGTGTACGCAAAGGTTGAGGAGGGGATCCGAAAATACTTCAATGACAAAGGCAAGCCAGAAGTCCTGAACAGGATTGGCAGGAATCTTGTGGTATTTAATTTTATCCAGCCTGATGCCGCAAAAGAGATCATGCTCAATCAGATGGCAAAAATACAGAAAAACCTAAGAGAAACAAAGAATATAAATATAACTTACGCCGATAAAAATGTCTATTTGAAATTGTTGGAGAAGGTAAACGGAAATTTGGAAGAAGGGGGACGCGGCGTAGGAAATGTGATAGAGCAATTTTTTATCACGCCCCTTTCAACATATATCTTTAACAACAATATACAGCAGGATGGAATCATCACGATAAAAGACATTACTGGTTTGGACAAATCATCGGATGGGACAGAAATACCGGAACTGGTTGCAATATGGAGGCCGGAAAATGCTTGAATATGCAGTAATGGTGGACAGGGGTAGAGTTCATGAGACCAATGATGATGAAGCATTGGCAAATCACAGTGTAATCGATAGCGGTTTTTTTTGTGGATCGTGCGAAACAGAAACGGCATTATTTGCAGTGGCAGATGGTGTAGGTTCTTTGGAGCAGAGCGTGATTGCCGCTAGGGAAAGTCTCCGGAGAATGGCTGACTGTGCCCCCAACAACCCGGAAGAAATATTTGCGTCATTTGAAATGGCCAATAGAATCATACAAATATATGAGAATAACAGGCAATTATCGGACGGATTAAGTTGTACAGTCTGCCTAGTAGCGGTTGACGGAGAAAGCATTTCCACATATAACCTAGGGAACAGCCGGTGTTACCGGTTTCGGAATGGGGCTACACAGCAGCTGACAAAGGATCAGACGAAAAAACAGGAATTGATCGATTTAAATCTTATCCCAATCGAGAAAATAGACAGAATGCAGGATGGGCCGCTTACGAAATACATGGGACACAGGGAATTTGACCGATCATGGATAGACTATAGGCAGCATACCGAACTCTTTAACTACGGAGATTCCTTACTGATATGTTCTGATGGCCTGCATGGATATGTTGACAGGGGGAGTATTGAAGAAACTCTTTTATCGGCTGAAGATGTTAGGGATGGAGTGAAAAAACTTGTCAATAAAGCGGATGAAGCGGGCGGCATTGATAATGTCACAGTAGTGCTGATTAAAAGGGTGAGAGATTAAAGGATGCTTGATTATGGAAGAGAAGAAACAGGAACGTCAAGTTAAGGCTATGGAGGCAAACAGGGAACGGCAGGTAAAAAAATTAAAGCCGCAAAGTGAATCTGTTGCCGATAATGGAGATATTTACCCTGAACAGACACATGTATACGCATATAAAAAGGGCAAGCTTCTGGAGGGTAATGACCAGAGATATGTAGTGATCAACCCAATGAATTATGGCGGCCAGGCGGAAGTTTATATAGTCGGCGATGAACGTACATATTCTTATTGTATTGCGAAAATATATTTAAAGGGAATAAGAAACAAATATCATGACAAACTAGTTCCGTTCCTGAAGAACCATAAGGAAAAAGGCATAATACATATGCTGGACGATGGGA
>JAILCB010000234.1 GCA_024680595.1 Lachnospiraceae bacterium
GAAACCGCTTGGGGTTCCCGGTCTTTTCGAAGGAAAAGTCGGTATATTTACTGAGATATTGGGCGGCGGACCGGGGGGCGGTTCCGAAACGGGCGGAAAATGCGGCGCCGCTCTCCTCAAAGCGTGATATTAGAAGAGGAAGCAGTTTTCTGTCCGCCTTGCCGGACAGAAAGGAGAGGGCATTGTACATGGCCGCCACGGCACATCCGCAGTAGTCAAAGGTTTTGACCCCGTAGCGAAGGCCGGAAAGGGTGGTCTGATTCTCCACATAGGTGTCCTGCATACAGCTGTTTACAGAGAC
Source organism: Lachnospiraceae bacterium (assembly GCA_024680595.1). Lineage (GTDB taxonomy): Bacteria > Bacillota > Clostridia > Lachnospirales > Lachnospiraceae > NK4A144. Next base: position 302 of record JAILCB010000234.1, read on the forward strand.
GGTATTGTGCTCCAGATTATTCTCTGTGCGTTTCCGTCTGCCCCAAAAGCTGAGATGGCGCAGGATTTCATATAGAATCAGGGTGGCCCGACCTTTTATCCTCTCAAAGATTCCCATATCCGCATAATACCGGAGGACGGGGAAATTCGCAAATGGAAGCCCTGCCTCATGGGGAGTACCGGGTCAGGCCGGAATTGGACCCCTGCCCGGACCTGCTCTGTCAAGAGTGCCAATGATGGCTTCTGAGATAGCTCTTCGCTTTGAATAGAGCCAGGTCCCAGGACCAGAAATAGGGACGGAAATCCTTTTCGTTTCCGTCCGGGGACCTGCACACAAGAAATAACTTGCGGAATAGGACTTATCCGTTTATAATAGCCTTTAATAATTAACTTTTGTTAGGAGGAATGGAATATGAAGCATATTAAGACTCTGAATACGAGAGACTATAAGAAAAGCATGAAGACAGGCGGCTGCGGTGAGTGTCAGACCTCTTGTCAGTCCGCCTGCAAGACCAGCTGTACCGTAGGAAATCAGTCCTGCGAGAACAAGGCAAAGTAATTAGGCGGTGTTGGAAAAAAGAGTTTTCCTTAAAGGAGGGTTGGAATCAGCCCTCTTTTTCTATGATTGCAGGAGATTATTATAATAATATGATTCATCAATATAAATGTAATGGCTACAATATAGTTTTGGATGTGAATTCGGGATCCGTGCATGTGGTGGATGACATGGTTTACGACCTGATACCGCTGATGGAGGAGAATCCTGAAATTGCCCCGGACAGTCTGTGTGAGAAAACAGGTGGAAAGTACCCCCTGGAAGATATCCGGGAGGCGGCGGAGGAAATTCATTCTCTCTATGAGGATGGCAGGCTCTTTAGTAAGGATGTCTTTGAGCCTTATGTGGAGGCCTTCTCGGAGAGCCGTTCCAAGGAGCGGATTGTAAAGGCCATGTGCCTCCATATTGCCCACGACTGTAATCTCCGCTGCCGCTATTGCTTTGCGGGTAAAGGGGAGTATCACGGGGAAAGGGCCCTCATGAGCTATGAGGTGGGCAAGGCCGCCCTGGATTTCCTCATTGCCCATTCGGGAAAGAGGGTGAATCTGGAGGTGGATTTCTTTGGCGGGGAGCCCACCATGAATCTGGATGTGGTCAAGAGGCTTGTGGCCTACGGGAGATCCCGGGAGCAGGAGTGCCACAAGAAGTTCCGGTTCACACTTACCACCAATGGGGTTCTCTTGGATGAGGAGACCCTTGCCTTTGCCAATCGGGAAATGAGTAATCTGGTGCTTTCTATTGACGGCAGGAAAGAGGTTCATGACAGGATGAGGCCTACGGTCAATGGAAAGGGTTCCTATGATATTATCCTCCCCAAATTCAAAAGGGCGGCAGAGAGCCGGAATCAGCTGAATTATTATGTGAGGGGAACCTATACTCATTTCAATACGGACTTTGCGAAGGATGTGCTTCATTTGCACGATCTGGGTTTTGAGCAGATATCTGTGGAGCCCGTAGTATGTGATCCTGAAGAACCCTATGCCATTAGGGAAGAGGACTTGCCTACATTGATGGAGCAATATGACATACTCGCGAAAGAGATTATCCGCCGCAGAAAGGAAGGCCGTTTCATCAATTTCTTTCATTTCATGATTGATTTGGAGGGAGGACCCTGCATTGCCAAAAGGCTGTCCGGCTGCGGATCCGGCGGGGAATATCTCAGTGTCACCCCAAATGGTGACATCTATCCCTGCCACCAGTTTGCCGGGGAAGAGGATTTTCTCATGGGAAATGTGTGGGATGGAATACGTAATAATGAGCTTGTGGACCGCTTTAGCCGTTCTAATGTCTATGAGAAGCCGGAGTGCAGGGACTGCTTCGCCAAGTTCTATTGCTCCGGAGGCTGCGCGGCCAATTCCTATCACGCAACAGGTGATATAAACGGAAACTACGGGATTGGCTGTGAATTGCAGCGGAAGAGAATAGAATGCGCCATCATGATAAAGGCGGCGCTTTCGGAGGAGGAAGAGCCGGAGAATTAGGGGTAGGAATATCAAATAAGACCAGGCCTTTTTCGCCGCAAAAGCCGGAAAGCGTTCATAGTGCGAATTTCTGATGAAATCCCTTAATTCATACCGGTCGCAGAGTCTTGGGGGGAGGGCAGTTATCGCAAAAGGACGGCCACCGCCCTTACTGCGAATCTCTGATGAAAGCTCTAATCCCAATTAGGCTCAGAATCTTGGGAAAGGTGGCGGCTACCGCTAAAGTTGCAAATTTCTGATGAAATCCCTAATCCCAACTGGACTAGAGCCTTTGGGGAAGGGCATCAACCGCTTAAAGCACGGGATTTCCAAGGGTTTCCTTGTGGCAGTTGGCTAAATTATTCAATATACACTATATATTTTGGGAGTCTGTATCCTAGGCAGGGGAAGAATTATATGACAGAAAAATGGGTTGAAATTAGGAAGGGCGGGAATTACAAGGATCTTGGCCTGCTCTGGGGGGTGTCCCCGGTAGTTGCCCGGATTATGAAGAACCGGGGCATTAATACGGCGGAGGAGGCCCGAGATTATCTGAAAGGAGGCCCTGAGAGCTTTAATGACGGCAGCCTCATGGCGGACTGCCATAAATGTGTGCAGATTCTGAAGGACAAGATCCGGGAAGGAAAGACGATTCGGGTCATTGGAGACTATGATATTGATGGGGTCTGCGCGTCCTATATCCTAACAGATGGCCTGAAAGCAGCGGGAGCCCTGGTAGACTATGTGATTCCCCATAGGGTTAAGGATGGTTATGGCTTAAATGAGAATCTCATACGGGAAGCGGCGGAGGACGGTATTGATACCATCCTGACCTGTGATAATGGCATTTCTGCGGGTCCCCAGGTGGAGGACGCCCATAGGAGGGGCATGACGGTTCTGGTAACGGACCACCATGAAATTGCAGCCCTGCCTCCTGCCGAGGCTGTGGTGGATCCCCATAGAAGCGACTGCGCCTATCCTTTCAAGATGCTATGTGGGGCAGCGGTGGCCTGGAAGGTATTGCAGCAGCTTTACCGGATTATGGGAGTCCCTTTGGAGAATGCGGAGAAGTATCTGGAGATTGCGGCCTTTGCCACCATAGGGGATGTCATGCCTCTAATAGGGGAGAACCGTATTCTGGTGCGCGAAGGCCTGAAAAGACTATCTCATACCCAGAATCTGGGGATGCAGGCCCTTATGGATCTGAATGGGCTTTCTCAAAAGGAAATTACGCCTTATCATGTTGGATTTGTTTTGGGCCCCTGCCTGAATGCGGCAGGCAGGCTGGATACTGCAGAATATGCCATGAGACTTCTCTTTTCAAAGAATGCAGATGAGGCCCATTCTGCGGCGGTGGTTCTGAAGGAAATGAATGACAGCCGGAAGACTTTGACGGATCAGGGGGTGGAGGCCGCCTGCAAGCTTGCAGAGGATGAACCTTATGTAAACCAGAAGGTCCTGGTCCTGCCGATTCTGGGCTGTCACGAGAGCATAGCCGGCATTGTGGCGGGAAAGGTGAGAGAGCGGTATTGCAAACCGGTTTTCATTCTTACCGAGGGAAGTCTTCCGGACGGCACTCCCTGCTATAAGGGCAGCGGACGTTCCATTGAGGCCTATAATATGTTTCAGGCCATGAATCGGGTGAGTGAGCTTTTCCAAAAGTTTGGCGGACATGCCATGGCAGCGGGTCTATCCATTCTGCCGGAGCAATTGCCGGAGCTGGAACGCCGTTTGAATGAGGAGTGTGGCCTGACGGAGGAGGATTTGGCAGAGAAGGTGCGGATCGATATGGCTCTTCCTTTTTCCTATGTGAATATGGATTTGGTGGAGGAATTGAATTGTCTGGCACCCTTTGGCATGGCCAATGAGAAGCCCCTATTTGCCACGAGAAAGGTAGAGTTTAGAGATATCCGCATTTTTGGAGAGAGACGGAATGTGCTGAAGGCACTGGTGGCGGACGAGTCGGGGAGCTGCCGGGATGCGGTCTACTTTGGGGATGCGGAGGGTATGCGGGATTATATCGAGGGAAAGGGACTGGTTTCCGTCACATATTATCCTGATAAAAATGAATTTCGCCAGCAGGTATCCCTGCAGGTCGTTATTAAGAATGTAATGTAGGGGGATGCGGGGGGATTACCAATGCATAGGGGCAGAATATGCCTCTATACAATGTTATCGAGAATGTGATGTAGTGGGGGATGCGGGAAAAGGTCTTTCGCCATCCGTGTTTGGATGAAATATGGGATAGGGATTGAAAAATGCCATGTTTTATCCCATAAGATTCCGGATTTCATGAGAAATTCGGAATCCGTAGCAGGCCAGGCCTCGCCCGACTATCTATATCTCGTCGGTATCATCCGGGGAATCCTCTTCCTCATTATCAGGGGAGGGACTTTCAGAGCCACTGCCCTTGCTTTCCCGGTAGGAATAGGGTTCATCCAGGACATTCTTTCCTTTCCTGACATTATTCATCATGAGAAGCAAATGAATTAGGACAGGGATAATGATGGTGCAGAGGATAGCTGCGAGGAAAAACCTCCCGGAGTCGGGATGGTTCATGAATGAGAGGATAAAGGCGGCTACATATAATCCAATTAAAAGGATAACACCCACAAGGGCTAGAATTCTCCGTAAATTCATAAATACCTCCAGTTAAGAAAACTTGTTTTCACAATGGAGATATTATATAATAGGCGCTAATATTTGACAAACATCACCTAAGGGGGAAATTATATGACATTATTGGAACAGTGGAGAAACATGGCATATTCGCAGACAGCGGATAAAGGTGAGCTGCAGAGGCTCTGGAAGGATTATTTCGAGAAGGAGAAGGTTATCTACAAGGAGCTTCTATCAGATCCTGACAATGAGGTTCGCGGTACGGTAAAAGGACTTGCAGAGAAGTACGGAATTGATCTCATGACTATGGTGGGTTTCCTGGACGGTATCGATGATTCCCTGAAAACCCCTAATGATATAGAGCACATGGAGGAAGATACCGAGGTTTCCCTGGGATTTGATAAGGCCAGTCTCTACAAGAATATGGTCGGTGCCAAGGCAGACTGGCTCTATGGCTTAGAGGAGTGGAATGCCATTTTCACCAAGGAAGAGCAGGACAAATTATATAAGGAGCAGAAGAGGTCGACGACTTTTGTCCGTGAGACACCCAAGATTGGACGTAATGATCCCTGTCCCTGTGGCAGCGGAAAGAAGTATAAGCACTGTCACGGCCGTCCGGGTGCTGAGCCCCTGCCGGCAGCTAAGACAGAGGGCTGAAGCGGGCTTAGCTTATAATGGGAGATGAAGGCTGTGAGTAATGTAATTAACCATTCCTCACAGCTATTTCAATGAGAACCAAGCCCCATCCGGCAATGAAGACCCGCTGTATGAGAAGTCTCAAAGCTATTTCATTGAGAATTATGCCCGTTCGGGTAATGAAGACCCGCTGTATGAGAAGTCTCACAGCTATTTCAATGAGAACCAGGCCCCATCCGGCAATGAAGAGCTGCTGTATGAGATGTAGGTAATGTGGGATAGTCCGGGTCTTTATTTGAAATATATTTTTTGATAAGAATTTGGATTTCGCACTTGACAGAAGGACAGACCTGTGTTATTTTTATCAAGCATTTTGCAAAGCAGAGCTCAAGGCTCTCACCCTGCGGCCGGGAAAGTCGGAATATGACAGGTTCCTGTATCCCGTGTGCTTCAGGAGTTCATGATGATTTAGATCTTTATGGACAGCGTCGCTTTGCGGATGCTGTCTATTTTTTACCGCAGGAGCGGAGTTCCCCCGCTCAGGGCTGTATAGGGAGGATACTACCATTAGCGATTTATTTATTAATGAACAGATCAGGGACAGAGAAATAAGGCTTATCGGGGCGGATGGTGCCCAGCTCGGCATCATGTCTTCCCGTGAGGCAATGCGGCTTGCAGAGGAAGCAGGGCTGGATCTGGTGAAGATTGCGCCTACAGCAAAGCCACCTGTATGCAAGATTGTTGATTATGGCAAGTTCAAGTATGAGCAGGCCAGAAGAGACAAGGAGTCGAAAAAGAAGCAGCGGACAATTGAGGTCAAGGAAATTCGCTTTTCACCAAATATCGACACCAACGATCTCAATACTAAGCAGAATGCAGCCAGAAAGTTTCTGACAAAGGGAGACCGGGTCAAGGTAACGATGCGGTTTCGTGGTAGGGAAATGGCGCATATGAATGCAAGTCGCCATATTTTAGAGGAGTTTGCCCAGTCTCTGGAGGATATTGCCGTTATAGAGAAGGCACCTAGAGTAGAGGGCAGAACTATGACCCTGCAGCTGTCGCAAAAGAAGTCCTGACCAAATTCAGGATATAGCATTTGTGACCGGGAGTTCCCACAGTGTGTTCGCGCAAAAAGGTTTTCTGAGAATTCTGGTTTGATTTCTCAGGGGCAGTTCCGGAAGCTTTTTTCCGGAAACATGCGAGAATGAATGCGACGGAAGCACTCGTCGGAGGGTATTTCTTTCGACGGGAGTTGAAGTTGTGCAATAAAATGCGAGGAGGTTTGATACTATGCCAAAAATGAAGACGAGCAGGGCTGCTGCAAAGCGGTTCAAAGTCACAGGATCCGGAAAGCTGAAGAGATTCAAGGCTTATAAGCGCCATATCCTTACGAAGAAATCCGCAAAGACCAAGAGGAACCTGCGGCATGCAACGATGACAGATCCGACAAACGTGAAGAATATGAAGAAGATTATGCCCTATATCTAATAGGGATGCATTTCGGGGATTTTGCCCATGGCGGAGGATGAATAATCATTTTTCGGCGGGGCAGATATTTGGGTCGGATATAGAGTTTTTGAGGATCCCGAAATTCGATAAGGAGGAAAGAAGATGGCAAGAATTAAAGGCGGTTTAAACGCAAAAAAGAAGCATAATAGAGTATTAAAGCTGGCAAAGGGGTATAGGGGAGCTAGGTCAAAGCAGTATCGTATAGCGAAGCAGTCTGTTATGCGGGCCCTGACCTCATCCTTTGCAGGACGTAAGCAGAAGAAGCGGGATTTCCGTGCTCTGTGGATTACCCGTATTAATGCTGCGGCACGTCTCAATGGAATTACCTATAGCCAGATGATGTATGGTCTGAAGGCAGCCGGAGTGGATATTAACCGCAAGATGCTTGCAGAGATGGCTGTTAATGATCCTGAGGGCTTTAACACTCTTGCAGGGCTTGCAAAGTCCAAGAAGAAGTAATAGTAAGTCTTGTGCCAGAACCGGAAAGTGTTATTGAGATTCTATTTTGGAAAATGAAAAAGTAGTTGACAACTAGTTCTTGAAGAGTTATAATCTTTCTCGTTCTGTAAAAGAATATTGGACGGCTCTCCTACACTAGAGGCCGTCCGGAGCGCAGGAATGGCGGAATAGGCAGACGCGCAGGCTTCAGGTGCCTGTGATGGCAACATCGTGAGGGTTCAAGTCCCTTTTCCTGCATGAGAAGAACCGATAGAAGTATCGGTTCTTTTTTTGTGCAGGCGACGAGCCGAAAGCCGTGGTGCAAGCTTGCTTGCAGACCACGGCTTACGGCGACCGCTCATCATCGAGCAAGCTTGCTTGCGAGATGATAGAGGCGTAGCCGCAATCGAGTAGGGGGGTTCCCACCCCTACTCGATTGTAG
>JAILCB010000296.1 GCA_024680595.1 Lachnospiraceae bacterium
CCCCAGAAGAGGCCCCTTTTGCAGTGGAGAAGCCATTGCAATATTCTCTATACCAATTGGTTGAATTACTACGTCTATCAGATTACGCCATATATTCTGGAGCAGGAGCCGGATGACACAGATGAGGCACCCACCCCCAAGCCAGAGCCGGCAAAAAAGAAGGCCAAAGCCTGAGAGACGGCCCCAAGCCAGAGCCGGCAAAAAAGAAGGCCAAAGCCTGAGAGACGGCTCCAAGCCTGGTCCTTACAGAATGACGGGCTCCAAAGCTTAAGAAGATGAATCCATCAAGCCAGGGCCGGGAAAAAAGAAAGCCAAAGCCTGAGAGACGGCCCCAAGCCAGAGCCGGCAAAAAAGAAGGTCAAAGCCTGAGAGACGGCTCCAAGCCTGGTCCTGACAGAATGACGGGCTTCAAAGCTTAAGAAGATGAATCCCCCAAGCCAGGGCCGGGAAAAAAGAAAAGAATATCCTGATGTGGATTTCTCGGATATGAAAGAGATCCAGCAATTTCAGTTATGGTCCCCAGAGAACAGGAGATACGAGGAATCCGAAAAGAAGAATGAGGAGATCCTCATATCAGTCATAGATCACTTCTGATCCAAACTTTTTGAGAGCAGCTACGACAGCTGCTCTCATTTAAGCATAAGACCCATTATCTACACTGTACGAGTCATGAGATCACCGGGCAGAATCCTCTTGGCTTCCTCCAGAGTCATGAGGTCAGAGGGCAGAATCCTTTTGGCCTCCTCCAGGGAAATACTGTCGGCACGGGCCACCCGGCTCTTCCCCTTCTCCCGAGGTCCCAAATTATCCATCCGAGCCGATGGCATTCACAGCCTCCTCCAGAGTCATGAGGTCAGAGGGCAGAATCCTTTTGGCTTCCTCCAGGGAAATACTGTCGGCACGGGCCACCCGGCTCTTCACCTTCTGGGTAGTCTTCTCAAAAATTGTCCTGGCGGTCCGGCCATTGGAAAAGTACTTAAGCTTCTTTAATTGCTCAAACATAGGCACATAGGCCTTCTCCACCTCCGCACCAGCCGTGAAGCCATTCTTTTTGCAGAAAAGGGCAAAGATATCATAGGTTTCCTTGGCGGAATAATCCCTGAAATGAACCTCCTCAATACGGGACCGCATGCCGCTATTGGACTCATAGAGCCCCTGCATATCCTTTTCATATCCTGCCAGAATAATACAGGAATTCCTCCTGTGGTCCGGCTGATCCATAAAGGCAATGATCTGCTCCACAGCCTCTTTCTTGTAATTATTGTCGGAATGGCTGCCGGCATAGGACAGACTATAGGCCTCATCAATAAAGAGAACCCCATTAATGGCCTTCTGCAGGAGGGCATAGGTCTTTTTGTCCGTCTCTCCCACATATTGTCCAATCAAGTCCTTTGCCGTACAGGAATAAAAGCGGTTGGTCTTCACAATGCCCAGCTCATGCAGGCATTCCGCGAATAATCTGGCACTGGTGGACTTTCCGGTGCCGGGACTTCCCACGAAGAAATAGTAGCCCGGGCAAATATTATCGGGAGACTCCCCTATCTTTTGATAATAAATCCGCTCCTCCTGCTTCTGAATGATTACCCGCTTTAGATCCGACATGCCAATCTGCTGATTGAGTTCCTCCATAATCTCATCCAGGGACTTGGGATTCACCTGATCCTCCACCATTTTTAGGTATTTCTCAGGTATATCCTGCAAAATATATTGGTAGCGGTCTGTCCCCTGCCCGGAACCACCCTCTGAATTAGAGTCCTTTCCCGGCTGGCCCGTGCTTTTGCCGGCTGTACTGCTGATATGAAATGCTCCGGGAATTCCTAAACTGCCATAGGTCCTCTCCAGCCGCAGCCGCTTCATATCCTGTACCAGCTTCTTTACCTCTCCCGCATTGCCAAAATTCTCATCCCTCACATTATACTTATGGGTAAGAATGAGATTTACCCGCCTGCGGGCCTCATCCGTAATGGAGCAGCCTTGGGCGGCAATGGTCCTGTCAAAGATTTCTAAAAGCTCATCCGGCTTATAATCCGGGAAATTCACCACCCTGAGCCGTCTGGACAGGCCGGCGTTCATTTTCAGAAATTCCTCAACCTTATTACTGTACATTCCAAATATAATCTTGAAATCGTCGGCATTTTCCGTCATTTTGGTCATCATAGCGCCCACAATCTCATTACCATAATGGGAATCCGAAATCTGGTAGGCCTCGTCCACATAGAGCAGCTGATTATGATCTATGGCCTTTTGTAATATTTCCGAGGTTTTCTTGGCCGATTCCCCCACATGAGACCCTATTAGGTCAGAGGCATCTACGAATAGGGTTTCCGACCCACCCATCACATTCATGACATGATAGAATTCCCCCATCATCTTGCCTACGGTAGTCTTGCCGGTTCCGGGATTTCCCGCAAAGATATAATGATCCGGATAGGTTTCCGGCGTAATCCCCCTCTTTTTGCTATCTATGGTATCCAGAATCTCATATCGGACATTCCGGAAGAGATCTTTTACGAAGCCCATACCCACATAGCGGTCAATTTGTTCGAATATTTCATCTATGGAGTTCACCCCCCGTTTTACAAAATATTTTGCGGCCTCCCCAAAGTCCTCCTTCATAATGCATCTCGTATAATCATCCCTTAGGCTGCACTGCATTTTCACATCATTGGCAATGGCCACCACATCTCTGGCGTTTCCAAAGTCCGCCCGGTTCCTCTGCTGATATAGATTAGTGAAGAAGAGATCCAGATCCAGGCTCTCCTCTTCCATGGCCTGCGAAGCGTCCTGTTCCGATTTCCTGCCGTCTGTCCCTCCTTTCCTTCCAATGGCCAAGTCGGATGAGGGCAATTCCAGCATATCTCCTTCCTCTTCCCCAAAAAAGTGATATCCGTCCTTCTTGCAGTTGGAGATAAAGATATTCTTTAGGATATCCGGAGTATAGTCTTCTATGGTCAGAATATTTCTGTCGCTGAAGCGGCTTTTTAGGCCCGCATTCATTTCCAAAAGCTCATCCATAGGTTCGGGATAACCTGCCATAATGAGACAGAACCGATATTCTCTGGTATTTGTCATGATGGGGACCAGGGTATCAATGGCCTCCTTGGGATAATTATGCTCATCCCCCTTGTCCAATAGGGAATAGGCATCATCTATAAAGAGGACACCTTCATCCGCCCTCTCCACGCATTCAGTGGTCTTAATGGCCGTGCCGCCTACATAAGTGTCCACTAAATCATCCCTTTTCGCCTCAATAGTAGTTCCCTTCTTTAGGATTCCCTCATTATAGAAAATCTCTCCTATGAGTCTGGCTACGGTTGTCTTTCCCACGCCGGGATTGCCCCGCAGGATGAAATGGGGAATGGTATAGCGGTAAGCGCCGTTATCCTTCTCCCGGTCAATCCTTTCATTATAGAAGCCCCCGGGTGGTGCTGTGGGAAAGCTCTTTCCTAAACCATCCTTTCGGGCCGGCAGATCCCTGCTTTCTGTTTTTTCATTCCCAACAGAACCAGCAAGGCTGCTTTCTGTTTTTTCATTTCTTTCAGAACCGGCAGGGCTGCTTTCTGTTTTTTCACTTCTTACAGAACTGGCAAGGCTGCTTTCTGTTTTTTCACTTCTTGTAGTACTGGCAAGGCTGCTTTCTGTTTTTTCATTTCTTTCAGAACCGGCAGGGCTGCTTTCTGTTTTTTCATTCCCTACAGAACCAGCAAGGCTGCTTTCTGTTTTTTCATTTCTTTCAGAACCGGCAGGGCTGCTTCCTGTTTTTTCACTTCTTACAGAACTGGCAAGGCTGCTTTCTGTTTTTTCACTTCTTGTAGAACCGGCAAGGCTGCTTTCTGTTTTTCCATTTCTTGTAGAACCTTCCAGGCTGCTTTCTGTTTTTTCATTTCTTTCAGAACCGGTAAGGCTGCTTTCTGTTTTTCCAGTCCTAGCAGCTGCCTCAACCCTGATTTCTGTTTGCGCCTTCCTGACAGCATTATTCTCCCGCCTTAATTCCGCCTGTCTGCGCTTACGCCTGTAATCCTTGATAATATCCTCAATCCGTCCGGCCACGCTCTCCCAGCCCCTGGTATTCTTTAATTTCTCCAGGGGATCTACATTATCCTCCTTGTGAATATTGGGATAGAAACCCTTCACCACCTCTTCATTAATGGGCACTATCTGTCCCTCATATGAATTCATATATTCCTGGAAAAGATTAAATATGGAATATAGATAACCGGAACGGTTCTCTTCCTTGTCCGCCTCCCGGCTTAGGAATAATAGGGTAGAACAAATCCGCTTTTTCTCCTTCTCCTGAAAGCTTATTCTCTTCCCATTTACACCAAGGAGACGCAGATACTCCATGAGATAGCCGATTTCATCGACATTGGGCAGACCCACCTCAATGGCAGCACGCCGGTTTACGCTACCGTTCTCATTGAAAAACCGGTTTTTTAGGATATATCCATTCTCCATGCCGTCAAACATACGGCTGAGATCCGACCCGGACATTCTGGGTGCCAGGAAAATACAGATATTTTCATTCATGGAGCTGGAATACTCATCCCAGAGATGGGATACCAGCTCCAGATAGGGCTGCAGGGGGGCGCTTCTGTCTGTGAAGAAATCCTGAAAGAAGGTAAAGACCACCGCGGATTTACAGCTTTTGTCACCCATCATTTTCTTGGCGTCATCCAGGAATTCCACAGGGGTAATTTTGGGCTGATGATATACCAAATCCCAGGACGGGTCCGTGAGATCCACTGGAACCCGGGCGTATGAAAAGGTCTGGTTTTCAGGGGCCCTATTTACAGAAGCACCGTTTTGCATGCTAGCTGCAGGTGACCCGGCATCACTCCGGGGCACAGACCCTGCATCATTTCGGGACACTGATCCGGCGTTATTCCAGGGTACTGATCCGGCATTATTCCGGGGCACTGATCCGGCATCACTCTGGGAAACAGATCCTGCACCATTCCGGGGCACAGGTCCGGCATTATTCTGGGACACAGACCTGGTATCATTCCGGGAATTATTCTGCCCTGATTCGGGGACTTGCCGGGATTCTGTCCCTCCTTGAATGGGTCCGGATGGTCTCCCTATTCGCCGGCCGCCACCGGTCCTTGCAGTTGTCCCGATAGCTTCTGCACCGGCAGAGACGGAACCTCCATTTGTTCCAGTACCTCTTGAAAGACCTGTTCCGGCTGGAGCAGCCCCGACCCTCCCTGCGTTTGCACCGGTGCTTCCGCCTGTCAGAGACCCTCCTGCATTCACCTGACTCGTTTCACCAGCTCCGGGATTCCCGGAATTACTATAGTTAAGCCCCTCATTTCCTGAGCCTGCGCCAGAGTTGTAATCATTGGCTGCCGGGGCTTCTGACGCCCTTGGGGTCATTATCCGTCTCCGCTTCTTTTTCACGGGCTTCTCAACGGAATTCCCATTACCACTGTCTACTCCCCCCTGTCCTAATGAAGGGGAAGCCCCGGCGTTAGAACCTGACATTGAAGCAGCCCCAGACCCGTAAGCAGAGCCTGACATCGAAGCAACCCCAGCCCCGGAAGTAGGGCCTGACATTGAAGCAGCCCCGGCCCCGGAGGCAGGGCCTGCCGTTATGGCGGCACCGGGGGCGGACGCGGCTGTCCCGGCGGCCCCGGACATAGAAACCATGGCAGCCCGGCTCTCCTTCCTGTCCTTCAGCTCCTGCCTGTAGGCCTTATTCTTATTAATGCTGAGAATGGCGCTC
>JAILCB010000288.1 GCA_024680595.1 Lachnospiraceae bacterium
TTCTTCTCATTACTATTTGGTCCTCCTTCTCTATTTTTCTGTATGTAAGCCTCTATAGCTCCCACATCCACGACTACATTTTTCTTGATATGAATATTTGCGCCTGCTTCCTTGGCAAATTTAATGAAAGTGTAATAGCTCATGGAGTACATCCTTGCACCCTGTGCATATGAAACAAATGTCCTTTTCCTGCCTTCGAGATACTTTTCAAGATCAGGGCCTTTCTTTAGCTTTCTGATCAGTTCCTTTTTTCTTTCTTCTTCACTTAATTCTTTTTTTCTTGCCAAAACCTGGCCTCCTTTCATTGCTAATGTCTCAATCCCAGAAAGCAAAAAAGGCACCTACTTTAGTTTTCACTAAAGTAAGTGCCTGTTACGCGCCATTCAAAAAGCTGTTTCTTTCTGAATCTTGCCTGTCTTTATTTAGCAACAAATCCAGGTCCACGACAGCTTCCGTCGTGTTCCATGAACAATTTTTCTACTTTTACATCAGCTTCCGACAGATTCCGTAACGTTCTTCAGAAAGCAGGTCAAAACGTGTCACCCGTCTGAACACCGTCTGTCTCCGTAGAAGCACGGACAGCCTCGTCCTTATCCGTACAGGGACGTCATTTTGTTGATTTTAGCGTCGGGAACTCAAGTACATCCTTAATCTTCATTTACAAACGGCATCGTTAACCATAATACCTGATTGCAAAAAACCTGCATATCAAAACTAAATTTTGCATCGGAAGTACAATCTTTTGAATCTACTTATATTGGAGTTTGAGAATGGTTTACATAATCATATTATTCTTGATGATTCAAAGCTGATTTCACAGCATTATCGCCTGTCTCAGACAATGCGCTTGAACTGCTTCTCCAAATCCCGCTTTGACATTTTGATAATGGTGGGCCTGCCATGAGGACAGTGATAAGGTTCCTTTAAGGTGAGGAGTTCCTTGATCAAAGCCTCAGCCTCTGCAAAGGAATAGCGGGTATTGCCCTTTATGGCGGCCTTACAGGCCATAGTCGCAATCCTATCGTGAATGGCGCTCATATCCGAAAGGCCCCGGCCCTCGGAAAGCTCGTCCAGGAGCGAAATGAGGACCTCCTTCTCCGTTAAACCATATAAATCCTCTGGAACCGCCCTGATAGCGTACTCATTTCCACCGAAGGGCTCTATCTCAAATCCCATTTCCAAAAAGCGGTCCATGAATTTTTCCAGCACCGCCCTATGTTGTCCATCCAAAGTAATAATAATTGGAGGACTGCACAGCTGGGTCACCACTTCCCGCTCCTCGAACTGCTTCATGAAATGCTCATATCTCACTTTTTCATGGGCCGCATGCTGATCAATGTAGAGTAGAGTATCTCTATATTCCACAATCCAAAAGGTGCCAAAAACCTGGCCGACAATGCGGTATTCCTGAGCGGCATCGGCAGTTAAGAGCTTCTCCCCGAAGAGATTCATTTGCTCAGGAGATTCAGAAGCCAGTTGAGAATTCATGGTGCCATCAGGTCCCAAAACAGCATTGGGATTCATGGTGCCATCAGGTCCCAAGAGGAAACCTGGATTCATTGAGCCATCTGGTCTCAAGGCGGCATTGGGATTCATGGTGCCATCAGGTCCCAGGGAAGCATTGGGATTCATGGTGCCATCAGGTCCCAGAGCAGCATTGGGATTCATGGTGCCATCAGGTTTCATAGTGGAATTAGGATTTAATAAGTCTCCTTCAGTGGAGCCTGCATCGGGATTCAACAGAGTAGCGGAATTCAATAAGGAACTATCGCTTCCCGCGTCTGTTCTTATAAGATCCGATGGAATGCTTTCTGCAAATTCCCCGCCAGGTCCAGCCTCTCTGCTTTCGCTGGAAGATGAAAGCAAGCTGGTTCCATTCTCCCCTGCCCAAGCTCCGCCCTTTCTGTTCTCTGTCTGGACTGAGAGGACTCCCCCTCCATTCTGAGGGACTGAAACACCGCCTTTCTGGCCTGAGAGAATACCGACTCCTTCCTGCGTCCCAGCATCTCCGTCCTTTCTGTACTCTGTCTGGCCTGAAAGGACTCCCCCTCCATTCTGAGGGACTGAAACACCGCCTTGCTGGCCTGAGAGGATACTGGCTCCGCCCTGCGTCCCTGCATCTCCGTCCTTTCTGTACTCTGTCTGGACTGAAAGGATACCTGCACCGCCCTGCCGCCCCGCGTCTCCGTCCTTTCTGTACTCTGTCTGGCCTGAAAGGATACTGGATCCGCCCTGCGCCCCAGCATTTCCGTCCTTTCTGTTTTCTGTCAAATTCCGTGACAGAATCCCTCCGCCTCTTTGATCGAGACTGTCATTTACAGTACCTGTTTTATACAAGCCATCACTGCTTTCCCTAAATAAGCCAGAAGAAGCCGAAGGCTTTTGAGAAGTATCTGTATGCAGGGGTTTACCCATTTCAGAATAAGAGTTCCTGCTTCTCCTTTCAAAAGGCTCCGGGGCCTTCTGAGACGGTCTGGGCGGTTGGCTCCTTTCCGCCCTCCTTCCGGGAGTAAAGGATCGAATATGCTCTCTTCCAGACAGAGTTTTCTGTATGCTTTCCCTTAAAAAGTCATATACAGCAGCACCCTCTGAAAACTTAACCTCCATTTTCCTGGGATGCACATTGATATCCAAACTTTCAGGGGGAACCGTAATTTTCAAAACCACGAAAGGAAACTTGTGCTGCATGAGGAAGCCCACATAACCGTCCTCGAGGGCCTTGGCCACCAGTCTGTCCTTCACATATCTGCCATTCACGAAATAATTCTCCATATTCCGGCTATTTCGTGCGATAACAGGCTTGGCAATAAAGCCCGACAGGGACATGCCATTCTGCTCGAACTCCGTAGGAATCAAAGCTTCCGCTATATCCCGTCCGTAGATGTGATAAATGACATCCTTTAAGTTTCCATTGCCCTGGGTCACCAGCTTTACGGTTCCATTCACCGTATACTTAAAGGAGACATCCGGTCTGGACAGTGCAATTTCCTCCACCAGACTAGTCACATAACCGGCCTCCGTCATAGCACTCTTCAGAAACTTTCTCCTGGCCGGCGTATGAAGGAAAAGATCCTTTACCACAAAAGTGGTTCCATTAGGGACTCCCACCTCTTCTATGGACTTCTCCTCACCGCCATCCATGACATACCGAGTGCCGGTATCACTTGTCGCAGGCTTGGTCATCATTTCCACTCTGGATACGGCGGCAATACTGGGTAATGCCTCTCCCCGAAACCCCAGACTATTCAAGGTATACAAGTCCTCGATACTGCGGAGCTTACTGGTGGCATGAGGCAGGAAAGCGGTTCGGACCTGGGCCCTGGGTATGCCGCTCCCATTATCCGTGACCCGGATAAGATCGATTCCGCCATTCTTGATTTCAACGGAAACAGCAGTAGATCCTGCATCCAAAGCATTCTCCAAAAGCTCCTTCACCACGGAGGATGGCCGTTCCACCACTTCTCCCGCAGCAATCTTGTCTATTGTCTTGTCATCCAAAACCTGAATCATTCTGCCTTCGCCCACTCTTTACTCCTGTCTTCTTCATGCGCAAACCACAAGCCAGCTATATCATTCTTTCCTGCATTATGTCATAAAATCCCAATCTTTGCCTAAATCGTCTCTTTCCTCCCGATTTAGGCAATTTCTCAAGTGTTTTCCCATCACTTTCCCGCCGTCGGGGCCGTCCTGATATCTCATTCTTTGCCTAAATCGTCTCTTTCCTCCCGATTTAGGCAATTTCTCAAGTGATTTCTCATCATTTTCCCGCCGTCGTGCAGGCCCGGGCAGCTCGTTCTTTGCCTAAATCGGCCATTTTTCTCGATTTAGGCAATTTCTCAAGTGATTTCTCATCATTTTCCCGCCGTCGGGCAGCTCATTCTTTGCCTAAATCGGCCATTTTTCTCGTTTTAGGCAATTTTTCTGCTTTCCAGCCACCGTCAAGCTCTCCCCCACGCATATACAGCATGTCCTTCGCCAGCTGATGGAAGGACATAAAATGTTCCTCTTCCCCACGCAAATATCATGTCCTTCGCCACCCGAGCCGAGTACGATGCCGACATGCGTAGTCCTCTCCCCCACGCATATATAGCATATCCTTCGCCAGCTGATAGGCCTTCCTCTTTCCTCCCCTAGGATGACTATCCGTCCCACCGGTTCACCAAATCCCCCTGCAGCCTGTAGAGCAGATTTAGGGCCTCGATGGGTGTCATCTGGGACAAGTCGGTCTCCTTTAATTCTTTAAGGACGTCCTCGTCCTTTCTGTTGGAGAAGAGAGTCATTTGTCCTTTATCCACTTCGTCCGGAAGATTGCTCTTCCCTTTGCCTGCCTTGATGGAGGCCGCGCTTTCCTTGGCTATCTCCTTAACGTTAGAAATGATATCGTTCTGCAAGAGCTCCATTAGGATTTCATTGGCCCGCTGTATGACCGTATCCGGCACCCCTGCCAGAGAGGCCACATGAATACCATAGGATCGGTCCGTGCCGCCGGGCACAATTTTTCGCAGGAAAACCACATCATCTCCCTGCTCCTTGACGGCAAAGCAAAAGTTATTGACACAGGGCACCTTTCCTTCCAGCTCCGTCAGCTCATGATAGTGGGTAGCGAAGAGGGTCTTGGCCCCAATGGCCTTCTTGTCCGCAATATGCTCCACAACAGCCCAGGCTATGGAAAGTCCGTCAAAGGTACTGGTTCCCCGGCCGATTTCATCCAGAATGAGAAGGGACCGGGAGGTGGCATTCCTCAAGATGTTGGCGACCTCATTCATTTCTACCATGAAGGTGGACTGGCCGCTGGCCAGATCGTCCGAGGCCCCCACCCGGGTGAAAATTCTATCTACAATACAAATATCCGCTTCTTCAGCCGGCACAAAGGACCCTATAGCAGCCATGAGAACGATAAGGGCGCACTGGCGCATATAAGTGGACTTACCCGCCATATTAGGCCCTGTAATGATGGAAATCATGTGCTTTCCATTGTCCAGAAAGATGTCATTGGGAATGAAGGATCCTTCAGGCAGCATCCTTTCTACTACAGGATGTCTGCCTCCCTTCACCCGAAGTTCTCCCCTGGTATTGATGGAAGGACGGACGTAACGGCCGTGCTCCGCCACATAGGACAGGGATTGTATTACATCAATGAAGGCCACCGCCTTTGCAGTATCCAGAATACGTCCCACCTCATCTGAAATCTTAGTTCGGATTTCCGTGAAAAGCTCATACTCTAGGCTGGTCAGCCTATCCTCCGCATTGAGGATCTGATCCTCCAGCTTCTTTAATTCATCAGTAATAAAGCGCTCTCCCCCAGTCAGAGTCTGCTTTCTCACATACTCAGGAGGAGTCTTGGACAGAAAGGAGTTTGTGATTTCAATGGAATAACCAAAAACCTTGCTGTACTTTACCTTGAGGTTTCGAATACCGGTTCTCTCCCGCTCCCTTTCCTCCAATTCCGCCAGCCACTGCTTTCCATTAGTCCTTGCACTTTTTAATTCATCTACCTCTGTCCTGTATCCCTCCTTGATAATTCCGCCATCGTGCATAGCCATAGGCGGATCTTCAATAATGGCGCTTTCAATCAAATCAAAGATATCCTTTAAGTCATCTATGCTTTCAGAAAGCTCAAGGAGCAAGGATGACTGAAAGGAGGAAAGGAGGGTTCTGATAGGAGAAAGCATACGGAAGGAATTCTTTAAGGCGATTAGGTCCCGGGGATTTGCGGAACCATAGGTAATCTTGCAGAGAAGCCGCTCCAGGTCGTAAATTTCACCCAGATATTCCCGGATCTCATCCCTATCCATGACCCGGCCATTTAGCTCTTCCACCGCATCCAGCCGTCTGTTAATTTCTCTTTCATCAATGAGGGGTTCCTCAATCATACTGCGCAGGCGACGGGCCCCCATGGCAGTCTTGGTGCGGTCCAGCACCCAAAGGAGACTTCCCCTCTTCTTCTTTTCCCGAAGGGTTTCCGTGAGCTCAAGATTCCGTCTGGACGAGGAATCGATAATGAGGTAGCCAGAAGTCTGATAAGGACGGATTTTCACGAAATTAGACAGACTCTGCTTTTGGTTTTCCGTGAGATAAAGAAGAACCGCACCTGCGGCCCGGATACCGTTATCAAAGTCCGAAAGCCCCAGAGCGTCCGGGGTCTGAACAGAGAAATGCTCCTTTAAGGCCAGGGCCGTCCGCTCCCTGCCAAAATAATGGGTATCCAGCATATTAACAGTGATTCCAAGCCTGGAACGGAGATCTTCTATATCGATGCCGCACTGAAAGAAGGCGTCATTACAGATAATTTCCTTAGGGGAGAACTTGGTGAGCTCATCCAATAGCCGACTCTTGGTGGACAGCTCCGTCACGGAAAAGTCACCGGTGGTCACGTCCGCCACGGAAATGCCAAACCGGCCCGCATCATAGACGATAGCCATGAGAAAGCTATTCTCTCCCTCACTCATGGACTGAACATCAATATTGGTGCCCGGAGTGACGATTCGAATCACATCCCGCTTCACAATCCCTTTTGCCAGCTTTGGATCCTCTAACTGCTCACAAATAGCCACCTTGTAGCCCCGGGCCACAAGGCGGTTGAGATAAGTATCCACCGCATGAAAGGGGACGCCGCACATGGGCGCCCTCTCCTCTAATCCACAGCTTTTTCCCGTCAGAGTCAGCTCCAGTTCTCTGGAGACCGTCTCCGCGTCTTCAAAGAACATCTCATAAAAGTCTCCCAACCGGTAAAACAAAATACAGCCCGGATACTTTTCCTTGGTCTCCAGATAATGCTGCATCATGGGAGAGACTTTATCCTTTATATCCTCATACATAAATCACCTGTTTATTTGAATCCAAAACAAATACTAATCTCAAGCATAAGCATGTTGAAAACTCCGTGCCTTCATCCATCCCTGCTCCAGAACAGAAAGCAAAAGCCCTCACATTCCAAATATTATGTCAACTATTTCAAAAGAGATGGCACCCTCGAAGTGAGGACAAAAGCCCCCACATCCCGATAGTTATGTCAACCATTCCAGAAAAAAGCAGCACCCTCGAACAGAAAGCAAAAGCATTCACAATCCATGAAACCACGCCATCATATTCAGAAGAAAGGCCTTCTCTGGAACAGAAAGCAAAAGCCCCAACATTCCAAATATTATGTCAACTAATTCAAAAGAGTTAGCACCCTCGAAGAGAGGACACCCTCACACATCCCAAGGGTT
>JAILCB010000294.1 GCA_024680595.1 Lachnospiraceae bacterium
GAGAAGCGGTTTTTATTAAATGGAAAGAATATACTAAAGGAAGGAAATTTACATCAGATGAATTTGATATAGCTAATTATATGTGCATACATATCCCATTCGAAATAGCGGAACTAGTTACTAAGATATCTGGTGCCAGAAATAGTATTAATCATTTTGGTTATTCAAATATAGGTTCATACTCTGCTAATAGTTTGACGGAGAAATTGAAGACGTATTTTAATGAATTCATTGATGTTTGTCTTTCCGAGCTTGACCGGGATCCCAACAATCACCTGGGCGAAGAATTCCATATATGGTTAAAGAACTTTAAGGAACAATATGTGCAAAACGAAGGGGACTAAGAATGGAGGCTGCAATGGCAAGAAGCTTACTGATCCAGGAAGAGGGTTCTTTCTTTATGAAAAAAATGATGATGAAAGAAGAAAGGATTACTGTCGCTGTACATGGTGGCACCTTTCATGCGGATGATGTACTTTGCGTTGCCATGTTAATGCATTTCTTTGGAAAGGATCGAATTCGGGTTGTTCGGACCAGGGATGTGGAAAAGCTGGAGAAATGTGACTTTGTGTTAGATGTCGGCAAGCGGGATGAGATTTCGGAGAAGGTGGTCTGGCTGGATCATCACCAAAAGGACAGCCTGGTCCGACCCAATGGGATTAAAGCAGCGGCATGTGGAAAGCTTGCGGATTATCTATTTGCAGGAAATGAAGGAATTCGGAATCGGCTTTTCCGTTCCTTGATATATGCTGTGGAGGCTTTGGACAACGGTCAGGATTTGAATGACTTTGGTTTGGGATCGTCGAAAATGGAGTATGTGGATGCTTTCATTCCGACCTATCTGGAAACGGAGGGATTAAGTCAAATAGAACAAGAAAAAATATTTGACGCTGCCTTCCTTTCTGTTGTGGATATTGCATTCAGTCAGTTTGAGAGGGAGCTGGCGATTGCAGAGGCAGCTGAAAAAGCCTATCAAATGGTCAATAAAATTATATTCCAAGATAGGTCTAATGCTCATCTACTAGAGCTTGACAGATATTTTCCATGGAAAGAAGCAGTATTAGATTATAATAACAATCGCGGATTAGAGAAAAAGATCCTGTTGGTAGCTTTTCCTTCTATGGATGGAGATTATCGACTTCAAGTTGTGCCCAAGGAGGATGGACGGTTTGCATCCTGGATAAATCTTCCTGTGGAATGGGTTGGAGTTAATGAGAAAAATGCGATAGAAAAGGGGCTTCCCGGATGTATTTTTTGTCACTCTGCCAGATTTATGGCCGTATTTGACACAAAACAACACGCGCTAGCTGCGGCAGAGAAAATAGTAGTGAGAGAACTATAGGGTAGGTCAATTTATTCTTTTTCAATGATGTACTGAAGAAATTCACTAACGGCTTACAGCTGATACTAGTTTATAATGAATGTAAAGATTAGAGAGTGAGATTAGTCTTATGTTTATAAATTTATCAAACCATCCGTCTGAAAAATGGGATGAAAAGCAGAGAAAAGCGGCAGAAGAGTATGGGAATATCATGGATATAAAATTTCCTGCCGTAGAGTCACATGGAGATGAAAGATATATCTTAGATTTGGCAAAGGAATTCGTTGAAAGTATTATGGAATATGCCAATGAGGAGCTGGCAGTTATGGTTCAGGGAGAATTCACCTTGACATTTGCTATTGTTTCCGAGTTGAAAGAACGTGGGATTAGAGTTGTATCTGCTTGCTCTGAGAGAAATGTTCATAATGAGGTTAATTCAGAGGGAGAGGAAGTGAAGGTCACACGTTTCGAATTTGTGAGATTTAGGGAATATGTTCAATAGTATGGGTCATTTTTGAACAAGGAGATCAGAATGCATAGTTGTACGATGGATAGCAAGGAGCAGGATAGGCTTTCAGTTCGATATGTCAAGTTGCATTTTGCAATAGAATTTATAGAAGATACTGTCCTGCCGGTATATAAAGTATCTGCTATTCGGGGCGGCATGGGAGAAATGCTGCTACGTAGTCATTGTATTAGGAATAGGAATTGTGAGCAATGTGATTTCCGAAATGAATGTGTCGTGCAGCGTATGATGTATTCCAAAATGGAGATTCAGCCTGAATTCATGACATCGGGGGACAGTGTTGGCTATGTGCTGGAATGTGAGGATTACAGAGAGGAATTCTCCGCAGGGGACAGGCTTTCCTTTCAGCTCCTCCTGTTTGGAAAAACGATAGTATATTTTAGTCTGTTTTTGGATGCTTTCTTTCGCCTGGG
This sequence comes from Lachnospiraceae bacterium, assembly GCA_024680595.1. GTDB lineage: Bacteria > Bacillota > Clostridia > Lachnospirales > Lachnospiraceae > NK4A144. Next base: position 2,261 of record JAILCB010000294.1, read on the forward strand.
ATTATGGGGTATAGGGAAGTATGGAAGTAAATTCTCAATTGTCTCCATACAGAATACCAGAAAGGAGGATATTCTCCGGGGAAATGATATCAATCTGTCTCGCTACAGTGTTCAGACTATAGAAGAGTATGTGAAGTACCGGTTAATACAGTTGGAAAGAGAGAAAAAGGAAGGAAATGAGCTGCTGAGATTTCGCTTTCGTTCTCCTTTAACATTGAAGTACCAAGGAGCCTTTCTCCGGGAATTTGATTTGGGGGCAATTTCTAAGGCGGTCTTGAGAAGAATATATATACTGGATTGTTTTGAAGGAATCGATTTGCCTCTTTTGTCAGGAGAAGGCTTGGAAATTCCGGCAATTAAAGAGGAAAGGCATCGGAATGCAAAAATCCCCAGGTATTCCAGCCGGCAGGACAGCAAGATGGTTTTGAGAGGGATAGAGGGAGAGATGATAACAGAATGTCCGGGTCAGGAGCTGCTTTCTTTTCTCATTGCCGGTGAGCTAATTCATATTGGAAAAAATACCAGCTTTGGATTTGGCCGGTATAGATTATCTATGCAGAAAGAGACGGATTTTTGATTATTTCCTAGATTTTGGAGGCTGAGCTCAGGAGATGATCAAAAATGGCCTCTGAAAGCCTTGATTTTAGCGGCTGCCCAGAGTCGACCGTAGAAATGAAGGACGCCCGAGACAGGGCATTTACACCAATCTGTGAAGTCACCATCAGCTATATACTTCTCAACTGTAGAAATGAAGGACGCCCGGGACAGGGCATTTACACACAACCTCAAATACAGTGGTTTCATCGGTTTTGATGAGTAGAAAAGAAGGATGCCCGAGACAGGGCATTTACACATCAATTGTGACATTTTCAAAAAAGTGACTAGGACATTACCTAAAGGATGTCCTAGCCCCTTTTTTTGGTTTTTATGGAGAAATACAGGATCTACAAAGTTTTATATTTATTTTCTATAATATTTCACAGCATCCCATAACTTCTTTCAAAAAGTATAACCCCAATTGAGACTATAACTACAAGGAGCGATGCGATGAAGCCGTGAAGCATGGGTGCGGGTCCGGCGTTCTTCATGTCCTTGAAGCTGGTATTTAGGCCTATACCGGCCAGGGCTGCCACCATAAGGAACTTACTGATTTCCTTCATGGAATTCCCGACGGAGGCCGGGATATAGCCAAGACTATTAACTAAGGACAAAAGGACAAAGCCCAGGATGAACCAGGGAAAGATGGACTTGATATTCACCTGCACGTTCTCCTTGCTGCTTTCACCTGCTTTCTGCTTTAGCCTTATATTAATCAGGGCGAATATAAGCACGGTAGGGATTATTGCCAGTGTTCTGGTGAGCTTTACCATTGTGGCGTAATCTCCTGCCATTTCGCTGAAAGCATAGCCCGCGGCGACTACGCTGGAGGTGTCGTTGACGGCGGTTCCTGCCCAGAGCCCGTACATGACGTCATTGAGACCGATAGCATGTCCAAAAATGGGAAAGAGGACTATCATGGCCATATCAAAGAGAAAGGTGGCGGAAAGACCAAAGGCGATGTCCAGGTCGTCAGCGTCTATGACAGGGGCAATGGCCGCAATGGCGGAACCTCCGCATATGCCTGTTCCCGCTGAGATTAGATTTGACATTTTCCAGTTTAGCTTCAGCATTTTGCCGGAAATGTAGCCTAGTCCAAAGCAGGTTGCCAGGGTAAAGAGCATGACAAGAAGGGAGTTCCTTCCTACCGTTAGAACGGTGGCAATATTCAGGCTGGCACCCAGTAGAATGATGGCAAGCTTGAGAATTTTTTTGGAAGTGAAGCGGATTCCCGGAGAGAGGGTATCTCCCGGTTTATGGAAATAATTGATAATCATTCCAATAAACATAGCAATGACGGATGCGCCAATTAAGGGAATTGGCAGAAGTCCTTCCAGAAATTTTGCTGCAAGAGCGATGATCATTGCCAGGGCAAATCCGGGAATGAAACGACTGATGGTTTTGAATGTTTTCATAATAATGCCTCCTGTGAAAGATGATTTGTTTCAAAGTAAGCTATATTTTATAGCGGCATTGTGATAAAATAAAGAAATTGATTGGAATAGTACGATAACATTTTGTTATTGGCTGGGGGTTAATTATGGACCGAAAGATAGAGGCTTTTCTCACTCTATGCAGAACCATGAATTACAGAAAAGCAGCGGATGAACTGCATCTGACTCAACCGGCTGTGACTAAACAGATTAAGGCCCTGGAGGCGGAATACCATACAAGGCTATTCATCTATGACGGAAGACAGCTGCACAAGACAGACAAATGCCTGATTCTGGAAACCTATGCCAGGTCTATGGAGTATAATTACCAGGAAATGCAGCTGGCTATGCAGGAGAAGGAAAGGCTGCACCTTAGGATAGGTGCCACGAAGTCCATAGGTGATTATGTCATTGCTCCTTCGGTGATTCAATATTTAAGGAATAAGGATCATGAGCTTACCCTTATCGTGGATAATACGGAGCAATTATTAAAGCACTTAAATGATAATGAACTGGATTTTGCTATTCTGGAAGGCCGGTTTGATAAGACCAAATATAAGTATGCTTTGTTCCGTAATGAACCTTTTGTTGGAATTCACGGTAAGGATATGGAGTGGCCGGATAGAGTGGAAAGGATAGAGGATCTGTTTGGTGAAAGTATTATTGTGAGGGAAAAGGGTTCCGGCACTAGAGAGATATTTGAGAATAATTTGAAAAGCCTGGGATATCAGCTGTCTGCTTTCTCCAGGGTGATTGAATTTAGTAGCTTTTATCTCATCAAAAAGGCGGTAGCGGAAGGTCTGGGCATCAGCTTTCTATATCAATCTGTGGTTGATGGGGAGGATGGAATCGAGACCTTCTGCGTGGAAGGAGTACAGCATGAGCATGAGTTCCAATTTGTCTGCTTAAAGAATACTCCGGCCTGGAAATATATGGAAGGATTCATGCAGGAAGTTCTGAATGCATGACAGGAGTTGATATAGGGATGAAGAATCCACATAAAAAGCAGGATAGGGAATTACACTAGAAAATCAGGATTTACATAGGATTGGTTTCCTTGTCTTTAATTTTTATGGACTTATATATTTTGTAGGGATTTCTGTGTCCTAAAGGTTTAATTATAGTAGAATCTTGGGAAGAGTTATAACATCAATGAATAGACAGAAACCAAGGGAAATTATAATTCAAGGAAGTAGGCGGTGAAAGAATGAATGAGAAAACATTAGAGCGGATTAGGAGATTTACGGAGGACAGGGATTGGGACAAGTTTCATACCCCGGCAAACCTGGCGAAATCCATTGTCATCGAGGCTGCCGAGTTATTGGAATGCTTTCAGTGG
>JAILCB010000038.1 GCA_024680595.1 Lachnospiraceae bacterium
GCTGGCTGAATCTATTCGATCCGGATAAGGTTTCGGAAGCCCTGGGTCTTCCCGAGAATGAAGTGGTTCTCATGCTCTTGGACCTGGGATATGCGGATCCTAGCTTTAAGCCCACAGAAAAGCACTATTCCAGAAAGCCCCTGTCCGAAACCGTGAGTTATATGTAAATGATAATTGATGGCCGGGCCTGAGATTAAAAAAGGAGCTAAACCGTCCTTTCTGTTTGGATGGTTCAGCTCCTTTTTGTGTAGGCGACGAGCCGAAAGCCGTGGTGCAAGCTTGCTTGCAGACCACGGCTTACGGCGATCGCTCATCATCGAGCAAGCTTGCTTGCGAGATGATAGCGGCGTAGCCGGAATCGGGTAGGGGTGCTCCCTCCCCTACTCGATTGTAGGCTACGAGCCAAAGTCTCATCGGCGTGCTTGCACGAGCGCGAGACACAAGGCGCAGCCCATCATCGAAGGCCCGAAGGGCCTGAGATGTGGGCGATGCCGGAATCGGGCAGGGGGAAATCCGCCCTACGCGATTCTCAGTTTTCGGGTTTGAAACAGGCCGTTTTACCGGTCATCCTCCTCAAAGGGAATGACATCAGCCACTGCATCGGAAGGAGTAATCCTCACTTCATCATTATCCAAATCGATTAATATATAGCGGCTATTTCCCATGCCGATTTCCTGCATGTAGGAAAGCTGGCGGAAGCCGTGCCTGCTGGACATCCGCTTCACCATGGCTGCCCTGTCCTTGTCGGAGAGGGCATAGATCAGATCCACGGAGGCCTGGTCAATAGACAGAATATCGGTGGAAGAGAGGATTCCTATATTGGGAGTCACCACCGGCTCGGCATCCAGTCCCTCACAGTCGCAGGAAACGGAAATATTTCGCAGCACATTTACATAGGTAATATGCTTGCCGAAGTGGTCAATGGTGGCCTTGGTGGATTCCGTCATCCTTTCCATGAACTCTTCTTCATTAATGCTCCATTGATCATCGGATCCTTCCGCCGTATGAATCATCTTTTTCCCGATACGGCCGTCCGCGCAGCCGATACCAATATTCTTGTTGGAACCCCCAAAACCGCCCTGGGTGTGGCCCTTGAAGTGGGTCATGGTGATAAAGGAGTCGTAGTTTAAGAGGTTTCTGCCTACAGACATCTCTGTAAACCACTTGCCGCCCACGATGGGAAGCATGGCTGTATCATTCTCATCCATAATATCCACAGGACAGAAGGTCCAGCCGTTGACCTTTATGGTTTCCCGGTGCTGCTCTGTCGTATAGCGGTCTCCGTCATAATAGGTATTGGTTTCTACAATGGTGCCTTTAGGGGCTTCCTTCTTCATGAATTCCTGAATCCAGGGCCTGGGTATAATATTGGGGCCGTTCTGCTCTCCGGTATGAAGCTTTACGGCGATCTTTCCGGTAATATTGCCATTTACTTTTTCATAGACCTTCTGCAGACCGGCTGCCGACAAATCCCGGGTAAAGTAAACAATGGATTCGTTCCCGGTTCTCTCTTCTAAAGGAATATACTTCTCTCCTCCAAGTCCTGCTAAAACAATTTTGCTCATAAACTCCCTCTCATTTCTTTAGGTATTAATGATTAAAAGTATAATCAGTTTTATGCTATTAATAATAACTGGGAAAGGGAAAACTTTCAAGACCCAGCCCATCATCGAAGGCCTGAAGGGCCTGAGATTGGGCCAATAGGAGTATTTCCTGCTTACAGAAAGGAACAGTTCCTGCTTGTTTGAAGGAACTGTTCCTAATCGCTGAAAGGTTTACCTTTCTTTTGTGGAAAATTGATTTATTTGATTTCGTATACTGCTGACTCCAGGGGCGCCAGCTTTCCGGCCTGATTGTCCTTTTCGGCAGAGGAAATTACGAGCTCTGCCCCCTCAATAAGACTGGGGTCATATTCTGCAGGCTCCTCCGAGAAGTTTAGGAGAACAATGGCCTGAGCCTGGTCATTCTTCCGAATGAAAGCATAAATCTGCTCATTCTCCTTTAGGATCTCCTCATAGCTGCCGTCGATTAGCTCCAGATGAGAAGACCTGATATCTGAAAGAGTCCGGTACCAGGAAAGAATGGAGTCAGGATCCTCTTCCTCAACAGCCACATTCCGGGTCTTGTAATCGTCGCCTACAGGCAGCCAGGGCTTTCCTTTGGTAAAGCCTGCATTATCCTCTGCGGACCACTGCATAGGGGTTCTGGCACTGTCCCTGCTGAAATGGTGGACGGCCTCCATGGCTTCCTCCTTGCTATGGCCATGCTCTATGAGGTACTTATAGTGGTTTATGGTACTGATATCATTATAGTCCTTAATATCATTCCATTTCACATTCCGGAGTCCGATCTCCTGCCCCTGATAGACAAAGGGAGTTCCCCGGAGGGTGTACATTAGGGTGCCAATAACCTTTCCGGCCATATTCTCATTGCCGGTATTAGGGAAAAAGTGGTCAATGCAGCGGGGCTGATCGTGGTTCTCAAAGAAGATAGGGCACCAGCCGTTCTCTGCCGTATTTTCCTGGGACTGGGTCAGGTAGTTCTTGAAATCCTTTAAGTCCCATTGCCTGCGCTTGGACCAGTCGGTATCGTCCGCTAAATCTATAATAATGTGGGTGAACTCAAATAAGGAATCAAATAC
>JAILCB010000056.1 GCA_024680595.1 Lachnospiraceae bacterium
GAAACTGACCCCTTCATACTTGTCGAGAATTTCCCTGGCGGAGGCCTCTTTCTTCATCTGCTGCAGACAGATGAATTCCTTGACCCCGGGGCAGTTCTCCTTCAGGTAGGAAATCTGGGAGCCGTATTCCCAGTCATAGAAAACTACATCCGTATCCGCCCGGTTCACGGTGCTGGCCATGACGGCATTGGATAATTGGACATCCAGGGGAATGGAGACGCCGCTGGCTCCGGTAATGCCGAAGAGTACGGCGAGATAGGTATAGCCCTTCTGACCAACCAGGCTGACCCGGACCGGATGGCCCAGCTCTTCCTTTTTGTCCCGGGCCCAGGCGGCAAAGATCCTGGCCGTGTCTGCGAAGACCCGGTAACTCTTCTCATAGACCACTTCATTTCTCTCATAGCGCAGGAATACCTTTTCACCGAAAAGCTCCCCTGCCCTTTCCACGAGATCGTATACGGTCTTTACTTCCTCCGCATGAATCTCAGGATTTCCCAAGTCGTTATAAACAATATGATCCCTGCTGATTTTTCCTGTAACTTCACTCGCCATGGTTAATCCTCCTCAAATGTTTCCATGCTTTCTCGGTTTACTTTTGCCTAATATATGTATTCAAAGGCCGGGATTATGGACCTGTGAATTCGATTAAATGCTTTTCGTGTTTTTCCCGACCCGCTGCCTTCAGGCTGTCGACGGGCTGGCGGCTTACGGTCTTCAGACTGCCGCCGGGCTGGCGGCTGAAAGCTGTAGCCGGGCTGGCGGCTTGCCGTTTTCAAACCGTCTCCGACCCGCTGCCTTCAGGCTGGCGCCGGGCTGGCGGCAGCTGATCTAGGAATACAGCTCTTTTAATACCAGAATGGTGACTCCGGGATTGTCGCCCGGCATAATCCTCTTGACTTTGGTGTCATGCCGGTACCAGTCCTGAATCATATTCCTGAGATTGGTGCCCCGGTGATAGCCGTGTATCAAATGCAGCTGATAGGTCATGGGACCCGCCTTGGCGATAGCCTTGTCAATCACTCGGATGGCCTCCTCCTGCCGGAGGCCATGCAAGTCAATTTTCTCAAAGGGTTCATTCATACTTCTCTCCCCTTTCCCATAATTAGCCCCGACCTTTATTCCCCGATAATCTTGATGAGAAGGCGCTTTTTCCGTTTGCCGTCAAATTCATAGTAGAAGATCTGCTCCCAGGTACCGAAATCCAGCCTTCCATCGGTGATGGCCACTACAGACTCCCTCCCCATCAGGCTTCTCTTGATATGGGCATCCGCATTGTCCTCGAAACCGTTGTGATCATACTGTTCATAGGGCTTTTCCGGCACCAGTCTCTCCAACACCCGTTCGAAGTCCCGATGAAGGCCTGACTCATCGTCATTGATGATGACGCTGGCCGTGATGTGCATAGGGTTCACCAGGCAGAGGCCCTCCTTTACACCGCTTTCGTCAATAGCCTTCTGGACTTCCGAAGTAATATTAACCAGTCCCCTGCGGGTGGGTAGATTGAATACCAGTTCCTTGCGATATGACTTCATGTTTTTTCCTTTCTTCTATTATGTAAAAGCCTTCCTGAAATTATATGAGGGCCTTGCTGCCCGGGCTATCTTGGGCGGCAGGACCGACTCCCGTTTACTACATACAATTGTGTGTGAAATTATTCTGCCGGAGCTATTTGAGCCAATCGCTCCTTCACCCGTTCCCGGCCCCTCAATTCCGCTGCTTTCTATTCTGTGAAGACTTGACCCTGCTTTGAAAGATTTTGAATTAGGCCTTGACATTAGAACATGTGTTTGGTATTATATGGACAAGCTTTTCTTTATCCGCATTAATCCGGCAATATGGCCAACAGTTCCCGGACAAATTGCTCCGGCTGATCTGTGACCAGCATATGGCTACTCTTTTCAAATGGCACTGCGTGGTAGGGAGTAGTGACATGTTCCCCGTACCATTTAGCCAAATCCGGTGAGAATAGAGAGCCCGGCACCGCATAGAAGTAGTGAAGCGGCACGCTTATCTTTCCTACAACATCCCTATAGTCCTTGACCTTCATAGATCTGGACAGGGTCCTGAGAACCCCCTCGTCACACTCGGCAAGCTTCTTTTTTAAGGGCTTTTTCAACAGAAATTCCGGTACCTTTTTCAGACTGGGCATGGCGGCAATGGCAAAGGTCTTGTATAGGGTATAGAAATCCTTACCCGCATCCTTCTCCATGTCCTCCCTAGTGTATTTGCCCTGATAAAGTCCCAGCTTCCACTCATCGTCATTCATCTGCTTTGGGGTCATATCACATAGCACCACCTGCCGCAGGGCCTTGCAGCCATAATTTTTCATATAGTTTAGGCACGCCCCTGCTCCCATGGACCAACCCAGAAGGGTAATATCACCTAATTTTAAGCCATTAATTAATTCATACAGATCCCCGGCCAGGGTGTCCAGAGTGACCACATCGTTATTGGCCTCTTTACTCTTTCCGTGGCCCCTATGGTCATAGGTAATGCATCTAGCCTTCCTGCTGATTTCAGGAACAAGCGGTTCGAATAGTTCATGATTACTGGTCCAGCCATGGAGCATCACAACAGTATGTTTTCCCTTCTCAGTATCCTCATAATAGAGCTTTTCACCATTACTTAGTGTAAAATAACCCAATAAAATTGTCCTCCTATTTGTATTCCCCTTAGATAAAAGCTTTTCCTGCTTTATATCAGGTAATAGATCTATTTATTTTATCATATTTGTCTTGTCAATGCATTCAATTCCTTATTAAAAAAACGGTTAAAAGACCCATTGAAATAGGCTTGGTTTTAGTATATTATATAGTAGTATTATTATCTTTTTCAGTCGTTAATAAGACCCTTCCGGTCTGTTCCCGTCCCCATTCACCGTTTTTTTAATACTCTATCCACAGCGATTCGAGAAAAATCATAGATGAAGGAGGTCCGTCATGAAGAGTTCCAGTCATCCATGCAAGGATATTCTATCTAAGCGAAAAAATTCCCATCGATTCCTGTCCCTAATCCTTTGCGCCATCCTTGCCCTCACCCCTGCTCTGAGGGTCTGGGGAGCAGAAGGAGGTGAGATAGAAACGGGCGACAGGTACTCTGTCATATATGATGCGGAAAGTACGGATATTCCGGCTTCTTCGGAGGGGGGGATTATTTCCGATGAGGACAGTCTCCCGCCTATTACGGATGGGGCTCCGGACGTCTATATGGAGCCTATTGCACCCGACAGTGAAGCCGGGTCCAATTCTCAGAGCCTAGATCCTGATGACGAAGACCCCGGGAATATGGTCCCGGTGCCGGAGGGCGATAATTCCCAGAAGGCCGGTACCTCACCTGACACTGAGGACTCTAAGGACTCAGCCCCGGTGCCGGAAGGCGAAAATTCCCGGAAGGCCGGTACCTCACCTGACGCTGAGGACTCTAAGGACTCAGCCCCGGTGCCGGAGGGCGAGAATTCACAGGATGCGGCCCCCGCTCCAAATGAAGAGGACTTCCCCGGCATTATCCCCACGGGACATGGGGACAGTCTCAGCGACAATTCTTTAGCTCCCATAGGGAACGGCGGCTCTACGGAAACAAGATCCGGAATTCTCATTCAAGATTCTGATAATCAAAATGTCACCACCCTGGATGACACCCATACCTATACCGTGAAAATTCCCAAAGAAAGCGGATATAGCCTTAAGTATACAGATACCATCGATATTGTCTCCATTAACGGTACTGACTACCAGACCGTCACCATAGACGTTTCCTCGGCAGAAGAAGACCAAGACTATTCCATTCTGACCCTGTCCGGCATCACCTTTTCCGGTTCCTCGGATGGCCGGAAATACAGTATTCCCGGAGGCAGCTACTGCCTCATGGCATGGCTATACCAGGATAGCGGCAACAATTCCATCGGTTACCGCTCCGAGAACTTCACCCTGGTGAACGGGCGCCGGGAGGGAGAGCCCGGAATCATCACAAATGCCCTTCCAAACTATGGCCTGGGCATGGCCTATGAATTCACCCTTGAGGCGGAGGCAGAGAATGGCGGCGCCATCACCTGGTCTATTGCCAGCTCCGGCAACACCGGAATCGACCGCCTGCCTAAGGGTCTGACCCTCAATCCCACTACCGGTGTCATCAGCGGTACCACCACCGAGGTCTCCAATATAGGAACCTGGCAAATCTTCCTAAATGCAAAGGAGGAGGGCGGCGGCACGGCCAGGAAGTGGCTGCGTCTGTCCAATGCAAAGGGGGATCTGACCCTTACTCCCAATAATCTCTATTCCGATCCCGCCCATTTAAGGGTTTCCTATAATCAGATATTTAAGGCTACCAATAAAAGCGAGGCCGCCAACACCCTAAAGTGGTCCTATTCCGGCACTCTGCCCGAGGGTCTCTCCTTTACTGTCAGCAGTAATGGAGATGAGTATATATTAAGCGGCACACCCAAGAAAAACGTGGGCGAGTATCCCTTTACTATCACTGTTTATGAGTATGACGCAGAGAATTCCGCAGTTAGCTTTGGCCTCCAAAAGTACTACCTAAACGTGGAACCGGAGCCGGTTACCGTGAGCTGGAACGGCCTCCTGTCCCTGACCTCCACCGTCCCGGGGGAGGAGGATGTGGATTATAGCCTCCGTCTCCTGCCAAACCGGGACATTACTCCTGTGGAGGACACTAAGCTAATTATTTCCCCTGCCACCACAGAGGACTTCCCCTCTGCCACCGAGCTATCTCTCGCTGAAGCCGAGGGAAGCGCCCTCTCCTCCGGAGAGGAGGTGGATATGACTCTGGATAATAATGAGATAGAGCTCACCTTTGACGGAGAAACCACCATTACAAAGGATGACGGCCTTCTCCTGCAGCTGTCCGGGGTCACCAATCCCATGGGTGCGGATAAGGTAATTCTGAAAACCGGGGAATTCACCTATGATGTAGAGGACAAACGCATTCAGGCAGAAGCCACTCCCATCTCTGCTGATATGGAGGCCACCTATATCACGGTAAGCGTGACCGATGAAAACTTTGAAACCCTTAGCCTGCTGAGACCGGTCCTCTCTATAGAGATAGGCGGAGAAAGCAGGACTGTGGGCACTATGACCAAAAACCCCTATACCATCCCCCTCTCCCAGTCAAATGTTGGGTCGGCATGCACTGTCACCATGAGAACGCCGGATTCCACCGGCGCAGTCCAGACAGATAGTGCGAGTTTAAGCCTCCTTGAAAGCGGGGAGAATCCTTGCACGCTTTCGTCTGCTGCCTCCGCCTACTATCTGGAGCTAGTACCCGAAAAATTAAAGGATAATATGTCCCTCTATAAAGGGGATACCCTTCTCACGCCCTATACAAGGACAGGGCAGACCGTCTACCGCTTCTCCACTGCACCTGATGAGAGCGAACTAAAGGCCATTATTCATAGTAATGACGCGAATATTCTAGAGACCTACAATCTGCAGGATGCAAGCGTGACCATGTCCCAGGAGACCATTACTGTTAATGTGGCAAGTCTCGCGAAAACAGCCAGTCTCTCCGGCACCGTATATGGGAATCCCAAGGGCAATTCCGGGACCGCCTTCCCCTTGAAAGGGGCGGAGGTAAGGGCTACCCAGACCGTGAATAATATTACCTACTCCTATTCCGCTGTCACAAAGACGGATGGGACCTATAGCCTGACAGACCTCTACACGGGCATTGATACCAAGGTCCATATCAGCAGTCCCGGCTTTGACCCTATTACAGACTATGCAATTTCCGGGATATCCTCCGCCACCTATAGTCCCACCCTGTCATGCAGAGGGGATACTATTCGCATTAATCTGGCTAAGAATGCCGATAGGCCAAAGATCCAGATTTCTAAGGATAGTCATAATATTAAGGATCTGCAAATCGTCTGGAATAGTGATCTAGAGGCTCTTGTAAGTCTTCCCTCCACCTATCTCACAGATACAGGAACGACTACCTATATGATCACACTATCCGGAGAATCCCTGCAATCAAGATCCTATATGGAAACCACAGTAAGCGACGGCTATGGCAGCGCGGCCTTCTCGGAGGACAATCTGCCCGTGATGGGTGCCTTTGACATTTCAGGAGTAGTGCAGTCCGGCGGGTCCACCAAGCTGCAGATTCTAGTCTATAACGACACCGGTTCCCTTGAATATCTGTGGAATAAACCAAATCCCCACCATATCGAAAAGGGAAGGGAGGATCTATATTACGTGGCACAGGGAAGCTACGACCTGTTCTTCCTGCCCACTAACTGCCCGATATCCGGAATGACCAGAAATGAAGATAATTCCTACCTCACTAAGACTCAGCTCATTTCCGCCCTGAGTCAGGCGGGATATACAGACGGAAAGGGCTATCTTCTCCTAGAGAATCAGTCTGTTGCGGCCCTGGAGACCAAGGAAATCTCCGTAACTGTACCAGAAGCCTTTTTTGACATGGCCTTCAAGGGTTCCTCCGCGGATATTCCCTCTACGGCTAATCTGGACAGCTCCTACCAGATAAAGGGTATAGTCCGGGGAACGGGCCGGCCCACACTTCTGGAGGTCGTTGTTCCCTATAATCAATTAAACATGGTACAGGGAATTTCCGTGGACGGAGAATATCTGCCTACCTATGAAAGACTCAGTCAAACCAATTCCGGCTGGTCTCTATATGTAGACGTTTCCTCCTTTAAGCCTCCCTTTAACTATACGGTCCATA
>JAILCB010000061.1 GCA_024680595.1 Lachnospiraceae bacterium
TGGTGTCGAAAGGTCGCAGAAAATGAGCTGTGCTGACCGCTTATCTGCTGTCTTTTCCCATATCTCAAATGCTTTTTCCACGCATACGCTGGACTTACTGTTTTCATCATCCGGCAGCATATCGTTCATAAGACGCTGATCTAAGGCGAGCTTCCTGCCATCGTTAGTGATCTTAAGCATATTATCGACAGATGAATCCACCATGCGGTTACGCACCCGCTCTGCCCTGTCTGCCAGGGATGCCACCATTTCCTTCTGCGCCTCTGACGGCTTTAATGTCACATTCTCATACTCCGCCTCCGGCACAGGAAGCTTTAACATATCCGGTGTCTGTATATCAGCACTCTCCTTAAAAAGTGCGATCAACTCCGGCAGGTTAAAGAACTTCGCAAACCTTGTCTTAGCCCTGTATCCGGTTCCTTCCGGCGCAAGCTCTATTGCAGTCTGTGTATCACCAAAATTAGCCGCCCATGCATCAAACTGTCCCAGTCCCAGCTTCTGAAGCGTACCATACTGAAGGTATCTCATATTGGTATAAAGCTCCGTCATGCTGTTTCTGATCGGCGTTCCGGTTGCAAAAGTTACACCCTTTCCGCCTGTCAGTTCATCAAGGTACTGGCATTTATTGAACATATCCTGTGATTTCTGTGCCTCTGTCTGTGCGATACCTGCAACGTTCCGCATCTTGGTATAAAGGAACAAATTCTTGTACGAATGCGACTCGTCCACAAAAAGCCTGTCAACGCCAAGTTGCTCAAAGGTTACGACATTATCCTTACGGCTCTGATCATTTAATTTATCACAAAATATAATGGATTTGAAGAGAATCGAGGGAAGATGCAAATCGCACCCTCGTCCGCGAGCCGCCGGCCGGCTTTAGGCGACAAATTTCATCTCGGCGGCTCTGCGATAAAAATGGCCCGGATTCTATGATCCGGACCACATTTCGTCTCACAGGGATTTCGTGAATGTAAGCAGGGTTAAGTCATGGATTAGGCGGGAACGTGCTTGAAAGCCCATCCTTCTTTCGCAGGTAGACAATCTGGCCGCCGTCAATGGCATCGGGGATCTCTGGATCCAGCTCAATTTCCAGGCCTTAAGCCCTTCCTATGCTAAGAAGGGGCAAGGTGAATCCGCTCCTACAGAGAAATGTCACTCCCGGCTGCCCTTATAGCTGATGGAGAGCATGGTGAGATCATCAAACTGGCCCGCTCCCTCCGAGAAGCTGTCGATAGCCTTCTTCATATCAGATAATAATTCGTCCGGATGGTTATCCGAAGCATTATTCAGAACCTGCAGCATCCTATCGGTAGTGAACATCTCATCATTCACATTTGTAGCCTCAGGGGCACCGTCCGTATAGAGGAAAAGGGTATCTCCCTTACCTAATTGCAGCTCATAATTTTTGTATGTCCTATCCTTGAAGGCTCCCAGTACGGTTCCGTGAACATCCTTTAATAATTCAAAAGCCCCGCCCTGTCTTTGTAATATGGGATATTCATGCCCCGCATTGGCGGCAACCAGTAGGCCTGTAGATATATTCAGAACTCCCAGCCAAACGGTGACAAACATACCATTCTCATTATTCTCACACAGATGCTGATTGACTTTCTGCAAAACCTCTGCTGGAGATCCGCCTGACATAGAAAAGTTCTTTATCATATCCTTTGACATCATCATGAAAAGTGCGGCCGGTATACCCTTATCCGATACGTCCGCAATGACCAGACCCAGATTCTCCTCGTCTACGAAGAAGAAGTCGTAGAAATCCCCGCCTACCTCTCTGGCGGGCGTCATAGAAGCCGCCATGGAAAAGGCATCCCTATCCGGATATACATGGGGAAGGGCTTCCTGCTGAATCTTGGCGGCAAGACCCAATTCTGCGGCAGCCCTGGCCTTCTCCCCGTTAATCCTCAGGCTCTCCTTGGTATAAGCATCGATTTCGGTGGCCATTTCCGCAAAACTCTCCGCCAGGGCCCCCAGCTCATTCCGGGTTTTGACGGCCTTCATCTGCTCCACCGCTTTTTCACTGTCCTTATTGACCCTATAGTCCTGAATGCTGTCATGGACCATGGAAAGGGGGGCAATGGCAAACCGGTACATAAAGAAAATTAGGAGTATGCTAAATACCAGTAAGCCCAGGCATACATACAGGAATATTTTCTTATAGAATCCATACAGAGTGTTTTCAAAACCTGTGAAATCATAGGCAACGCAGATCACACCTATTATTTTTCCATTCTCGATTAGGGGGCTATAGCCAAAATATAGCTGTTGACTCTTGTCCTTGCTATTCCAGACTTCAAACAGATTCTTCCCATCCTTAAAGGTGTATTGACCGCTTAATATTGACTGTACCGCTTTCTGCTGCAGGAGTTCGTCAGGTATTGGATCTCCATAGGTAAAGGCCAGACAGGAATCCAAATCCTTTCTTCCCGGCTCCTTGACTCCACCGAACATCATGCAGGAATCGGTTTCATCCTTGAGCTTGAAGCAGCAAACCATATTGTAAGAGTCATTCTGTAGGACGCAGTTAATGTATTCATTAAACAAGCCGTCATATATGGCCAGTGCAAGCAGCTCTTTTTCTTCTTCTGAGAGCTCTTCCACCCGTTCTGGGGTAATGCTAAACGTCAGCTCTTCCTCTCTGTCCGATTCCTTCAGCACATCCTCTAGCAGCCGGTTATAGATTTCATTACCCTTTTCAATATCCTCCGGCTTGGGTTCGCCATAGTTTTCCTTGATATATTTTTCCCAGCCTTCCAGGAAAAAGGGCAGTGGCCTATAAACAGATGTGACCGTCCGCAGCTGTCTGAGTACTCCCTCCAGGATCTCTCTCCTAGAGGTCAGATAAATTTGATAGGAATAATATGCAGTAGCATATATGAGCGCGGCTGCCACCGCTATAAACAGACCCCCTGTTACCAGGAGGGTTTGAATTATTAGTTTTCGATTGTTTTTCTTCTTTGTCTCCACTTCGCATCACGCCCCTATAGCCCTTTGTTTTCAGCCGCTGCCTCCGTCTGCCCGCTGCTTCTCCGCTGCCTCTGTCTAAACGCTGCTTCTCCGCTGCCTCCGTCTGCCCGCTGCTTCTCCGCTGCCTCCGTGAAGAAGCCCTTCTCAGCCGTTTCCTCTTCAGCCGTATGACGGTCAGCAGCATAACTAGGATCACTGTTGCCCGACCCCGACTAAATGCTTTTTTGCGAAGGAAATGATGCTTCTCCTTCTCCCGCCAGTCTTGAACTTCTCTCCGGACTCCATAATCTGACCGCCCTATATATGTCGGTTCTGCCTCTCCATATAGTCAGGTCATCATTATAACAGCTTATTCCCTATGCAATTCCAGACTCTCTGAGCCAACCGCCCTATTATCTGCCGGCACTTCCTACTCAATAATCAGGTCATCTATAAAGCCTGTTATTTCAAATACATTCATGACAGTTTCGCTGGGATTCCTGACTATCATTTTGCCCTTACCCTCCATGATTTGCATGGTGGTCAGCATAACACGAAGTCCCGCGCTGGAAATATACTCCAACTTCTCAAAATCAAAAATCAGCTTTTCCAGGCCCTCCATGGAAGACTCCAGCTTCTCCTCCAGCTCAGGGGCAGTAAGCGTATTCAGTCTGCCCTCCAATGTTACCGTGAGCTCATTTCCTTTTCTCTCCATATTAATATCCATAATTCACATTCCCTCTTTATAATATGCTTAAATTCGAAACCACCTGCCACTTTTTTCCGGCCGTCCGGGCCAGCAGTTTCGAAATATGTTTCATTCGTCAATAAATTATAGCATGAATCAAAAGTTATAGGTACAATCAAAGCTTTGTATGATGCATTTTGATTGTGGCAAAACCTTATTCTATTCAATGGAAAGACCTCCTAAGCCCCTTCTGTCACGAACTGGCTCTGCCCAGTATGGGCCGGAGTCGAGCAACCCGGAAGAAACTGCTAGGCTCATTCCGTCACGAACTGGCTCTGCCCGGTATTGAAGAGGAAGTACTGCTCCGCAAGCCACTGGTCCGTCTCTGCATCCCGGATTTCAATCTTCATATCGAAACCCTTTACTATATCCGAATCGGCCTCTATGGCCTCGATCCCCAGGACGGAAAGGGCTTTCTCCAGCCCGTAATGCTTTTCTATTAGGTCGGGCTTTTTCACATAGACTCTCTGACTATAAACAGGATCGTCGGTGAGGAGAAGGTAGCTTACGGCCTCCGTCTTCTCACTGAGAAGCTCTATCCTCTGCTGCCGCCATTTCTCGGCATCCTCCTGCCATTGGGCATAGGCCGGATCCCCTCTGTGGTCCACAAGGGAGAGGGCGCTCTTCAATTCGGCGGCCACCTCCAGGCCTACCTTATCGGCCCCAAAGAGATTTAGATGGGAAGCATCCCCGAAATCATAATCATAATCCAGTCCGATTTTCTCCAGCCGCTCCTCATCAAAATCAATTGCTATCCCGCCGGCCGCCCGGGTCTCCTCCATAAGGGCATGGGTCTTTTCCTGGGCGCTTTTCTGATAAAGTCCCTTATTTGTGGGGATATTAATTAGTACGGGAATTACCTTCTCTTCCTTACAGAGCTCGAGAATCTTTCTGTAGGAGGAAACTCCTTCCCCGCCCTTTAATTTGCCAGGAGTCTTGTCATAGAAGACGGGAGGTTCTGCGGGACAGATATTGGTCATGATATAGGCCCCTTTGTCATAGGTCACCTGTCGGACAAAGTCCTCCTTTTCCAGGGCGCTGTAACGGTCATGGAAGGCATAGATGCTCGAAATGAAGGAGAGAAGTCCCTGCTCATAGAAGGAAGCCGCATACTTGTAGGCCTCCAGCTTTGTCCTCCCCAAGGGCAGGGCATCCAGGGTCTCATGGGCAAAGCTATATTCCTGATTAATGGTACCGGGGTCATCGCTGATTCGGTAGGTATCAATGACCACGGCAGCCGGCTTGGTCTTTTCCAGGGCTGCCTTTAGGACATAATAGGATAGCTGGATTGCCTCCCCGGATGAGGCCAGATTATAGGAAGTAATCCCCTCCTCTTCCCAAAGGGTAATGGGATCCACGCCCTCGTGCATGTGGCTGGAGCCAAAAAAGAGGAGATCGTAGCTTCGGTCCTTCTCGAAGAACTCATCCTTATAATAATTTCCCCTTTTCCACCGGACCAGGTTTGAGGTCATTAGGATGGCTACTGCCAGCAGGCAGAAAAATATTAGGGTCTTTCCTATCTTTTTGAAATTTATACTTTTATTCTCATGTTCAGGCATGCTTTTTCTCCGTCAGAATTTGAAAGTTGCCGTTATTCGGAACGGCTTATATTTCTGCACTGTCAGAATCTGAAAACTGCTGCGTTCGGGACATTTTTTCTGTACTGTCAGAATTTGAAAACTGCTACGTTCGGGACGGCTTTCATTTCTTGTACTGTCAGAATTTGAAAACTGCTGTATTCGGGACGGCTTATATTTCTGTACTGTCAAAATCTGAAAACTGCTGCGTTCGGAACGGCTTTCATTTCTGTACTGTCAGAATTTGAAATATATAAAGTCGGAGGCTTTATAGCCGGGGCCGTATTTTCCGAAGACCAGGATTGTGATGACCGCACAAATGATGAGGACCCAACGGAACCAGGTTTCCTGATAAGACAGCCTCTCCCTGATATGAATGCCCTTCTCGTGCATAATATCCACCGCCACCACAATAGCCAGGGAAATCACTAGAATGGCGGTTTCCAGGGCCGTCATTCCCAGAGCGCTCATACTGCCGTCAAAGAAGACCCAGGGATTCCAGACGGTACAGCCCTTAATAATCCTAATGGCCGTCATGAAGCTGGGCGCCTTGAAAAATATTAGGGAAAACCCGAATAGGAAAAAGGTGCACAGAGTCTTCAGAAGGCGTCGGCTAAAGACATCCCTCTTCTGTCCCCCCGAGGCAAAACCCACCTTCTCCTTAAAGGGCTTCAGCAGCATGCCAATGACCTGATAAAAACCATTCAAGAGTCCCCAAACCACATAATTCCAGCTGGCTCCGTGCCAGAGGCCGCTGACCCCGAAAACGATAAGGATATTTCTATATTGCTTTGCCTTCCCCTTCCTGTTTCCTCCCAGGGGAATGTAGAGATAATCCCGAAACCAGTTGGTCAATGACATATGCCATCTTCGCCAGAAGCCGGTCATAGACATGCCCAGGAAGGGCTGGTTGAAATTCTTGAAAAGCTCAAAGCCCATGACGCCCGCCGAACCGATGGCAATGCAGGAATAGCTCTCGAAGTCCAGGTAGAGCTGGAAAGTAAAGAAGATTATGGCGAGAATGAGATAGCAGCCGCCATACTTTTGATAATCATTGATGACGGGATTGACATATCCCGCCAATCTCTCGGCCACGACCAGCTTTAGAAAGAAGCCCCATACCATAAGCAGCAGGGCATCCCTTACCTTTTCCGCAGAAAACCGGTGCTTTTCCCGGAACTGGGGAATGAGGTGACCTGCCCTCTCGATAGGCCCCGACATGATTAAGGGAAAGAAGGAAAGGAAAAGCGCATAGCATAGGAAATCCTTTTCTGCCTTTTGCTTTCCCTTCCATACATCAATCAGATAACCCACGGCCTGGAAGGTGTAGAAGGAGATTCCCGCAGGCAGAATTAGGTCTATTGGGGAAAAGCTGACATGCAAGAGCCTGCCCGTCACCATATTTATATTCTGCAGAAAGAAGCTGCTATATTTCAATATGACCAGGGGTAGAAATGTGAATATTAATATGGGAATCAAGACCCTATTGCTCCCGCCTTTGTCCCTGCGCCTCTCGAGATAGCGGCCCATGGCGTAGGTCCAGACCGTGACCAGAAGCAGGATGACTGCATAGGTCCAGTCCGACTGGATATAGAAGACATAGCTGGCCAGGAGGAGGTAGATGATACTTGCCGCCCCCGGAACCAGGTAATATAGAAAGGATACTATAGGGAAAAAAATCAAATATTGAAACGAATGAAAATTCATGGGCTATATAACAATCCTTTTTGAAATATATGGGATAGATGGTTTCTCTCTGATACAACAAATTTCTGTTATTATAGCTATCTTTAGAAGGCTTTGCAACCGAGACCAGGCGCCTGCGAAATAACCGTTACAAAGCATAACCCCCTGCCGATGCTTTTTCCCCAATATTCAATCCTCTTTGGGGACCTCCTTCAAGCCCTTCATTTCCGGAACCTCTTATTCGAGCTTTTATTTGAGTTCTTTCTATCTGGGCTCTCTTTTCTTTTGCCTCTCCGGAACCTCTTATTCGAGCTTTTATTTGAGTTCTTTCTATCTGAGCTCTCTTTTCTTTTGCCTCTCCCTTCTTCTGTCTCTCTTGTCTCTTGACTCTCTTTTCTCACTATTCTAGCCTTTTTTCCGGCCTCCGATGATTAATTTCTCTTTCCATCGGAGGACAAATGACCACATTATTGTGATTGTGCCTATTTTCCTGGAAGCGGCTGACTTAGGCTCAGTTTCATTCTTCATTTCTTAGCTTGATAAAAAGCCGGAAATTTGCGAATATATTATTTATCGTTCAACCATAATAACAAGAAAGAGGCAAATTTATGTTTTTTATAATGGGAATCACAGAGGACAGAAAAGATTTTGAATTAAATCAGCTGATTACCTGCTCTGTCTGCGGAAAATACGGACGCTTCATTGTGTTTATGACATATACCGTCCTGTCACTATTCTTCATTCCCACCTTTAAATGGAATAAACATTATTATGTGCAAACCAGCTGCTGTGGCAGCCTTTATGAGCTGGATCCCGAGATAGGCAAGGCCATTGCCAGGGGAGAGCAGGTCGAAATACGTCAGGAAAATTTGACTAAGATATCATCTGGGGGCGGCTTTAGCTCAGGCTACAAGAAGTGCCGACAGTGCGGATATGAGACGACAGAGGATTTCGAGTATTGTCCCAAATGCGGAACGAGGTTCTGAAGCCGGGAGAGGGACTGACAGGACAAACTGCCTTGGATTTGGAAATAATTTGAGTAAGGATTGGCAGTCGTGCATAACCAAAATGGCTTCTACTATAACGATGATTGCTGTAGCAGACACCCTAGAGAAATGATTGGAGGAGCAAATTCTTCCGGGATGGGCGTAACCTGAGGGCAGATTTGCATAGTGAAATCTCTTGCCTCGGATTTTTCCCTATTTATAAATATCAGCAGGAATGCCCTTTTCTCTTTTAATCAATTCATTGAATTAGATGGACTTATTTTTCTACATTTCCTAGCAGGATCTTTTCTTCCAAATACTGCGGTTTCTGACTTTTCTAAATACTGCGGTTTCTGATTTTTCTAAATACTGCGGTTTCTGACTTTTCTAAATACTGCGGTTTCTGATGTTTTTCTAAATACTGCGGTTTCTGGCTTTTCTAAATACTGCGGTTTCTAATTTTCTAAATACTGCGGTTTCTGATTTTTAAATACTGCGGTTTCTGATTTTCTAAATACTGCGGTTTCTGATTTTCTAAATACTGCGGTTTCTGACTTTTCTAAATACTGCGGTTTCTGATGTTTTTCTATATATTGCGGTTTCTGACTTGAAGAAAATTTGTTTTCGATTTATACTATCTCAATCAATTCAAATTTTTATCATTTTGCCTAAATGAAATAGAACTACACTTCTTAGGCACAGAGATTTCCCAAAATGTATATGCCTTACATAGCCTTCAGGTACCTATTCAGATGAAAAGTGCCTAAATCCCAGTTATTATATAAAAAGCAAATGAAAACGCCGTAAAATCTATGCCTTACGACGTTCTACTCTCAAATATGAACATTCTGTTAATAGTTAACAAAATCAGTCATTTTCCTAACTAATGATTTAATAGTTTAGAAGGAACTGCATTTTTTCATACGTGAGTCATAGATACTGCATGCCTTTTTATGGCGATTATCACTTATCTCTTTAATAGTATTATCAACTCTTTTACCAACACGATCTCCTATACCATCAAACTTTCCGCCTGCAACTTT
Source organism: Lachnospiraceae bacterium (assembly GCA_024680595.1). Lineage (GTDB taxonomy): Bacteria > Bacillota > Clostridia > Lachnospirales > Lachnospiraceae > NK4A144. The sequence goes on from JAILCB010000061.1 coordinate 8,996, forward strand.
ACTTACAGCTCCGCCTGCCAGAATTGCAACACCTATGCCGGCTATTGCTGGAATAGCTGCGGGAGCGGAAACAGTTGTTAATAATCCTGCAACTGCACCTGTTGCAACCTCGCCTGCCACTGCTGCCACAGATGCACTTACAGCGCTTTCAGCTCCTTTAGACAGAACGTGGCTTGTACATTCCCCTACGGAGTCCTTGTTTTTAATTGATTTGCCTACCTCAATTGCTGTTGTAACTCCGACAGCAATTATAGTAGCTCCTTTTACAGCCTTTCCTACGCTTTTTACTTTAGGCATTTGTTTGGTAAACTTATCTCCTATGCGCTGTGTAGTATCATGAGAAATACCTGTGGATTTCATTCTTTTTGTCAATCCTTCAGCTTCAGCTGCAGAATTAAACATCTTTGCGGACTCTTTTGTTCCTCTAAGTTGTACCTGGTTATATTTGCCTGATTTAGTCTGAGACAAAGATTTCCAATTACCTGCTTTACTGGGAGTATCCTTGTATTGAATCCGCTCAAGCACTTTTCCTTCTCTTGAAATTGTCACAGCATCAACTTGAGTTGCTATCGGGGATTTGGTAAGTCTGGTTACCGTGCCCGGTTTTGTAATATTCTTAAAGTTGTTTAGATCATTTCCAGTAATTTCAAGTGCAATCCCCGGAGCTCCTGTCTGAGTCGATGCACCGGCACGACCAGTCATTCGTTGTACTACAGATGCTTCATATCCTTGTCGTGAAATCTCAGCCCCAAGTCCTATTGTATTACCTTCATTCTTACTACTACCCTTTTTCGACATGATACCTTCCTCCATTAAATTACTGTCTTAACTGCATTAATACGTATTCTACTCTTCTTATTGCTTCATCAACCTGTGCTCTGGCGTTGTTAATCTTTGACTGTACATAGAAGTCAGCGAGCATTCCGTCAAAGAAGATATCTGCGAATGTGGCAAAATCACCGATTCCGAAATCCACACCTGTTATATCCTCGACATCATCAAGCTCTCTCGCAAACTTCGAAAGTTCCCATTTTGCCTGACTTATGTTCTCTTCTGCATGGTTCATTCTGCTGTGTTTAATGAGTGTTGAGATCATCCCGCCGCCGAGGATATCGTATATACCCCAGCCTCTG
>JAILCB010000065.1 GCA_024680595.1 Lachnospiraceae bacterium
AATGGACCCGGAGAGGCCAGGGAAGCGGAGTTTGGCATTGCCGGAGGAGACGGCGAGGGACTTCTATTCCGAAAGGGAGAGATACTCCGGAAGATGCCGGAGACGGAGCTTTTGTCCGCCCTGAAGGAGGAATTGGACAGGTCCTGCCGGAGGAAATAATATGGCATAGCCCTGCCAGAGGAAATAGTAGGGAATTGTCCTGCCGGAGGGAATAGTAAGGCATAGGCTCTGCCTAGTCCTAGAAACAGGCACCGGAGCCCTACGCAGTAATAAAAGAGCACCGGTGCCTGTGAATGATAGCAGGCAGGAAAGCCGGGGGGAAGGAAAAGAGCCCGGGTGCCTGTGAATGATAGCAGGCAGGAAAGCCGGGGGGATGGAAAAGAGCTCTGGTGCCTGTGAATGATAGCGGCCGCCAAAGCCAATGGAGTATGTGAAGGGGCCCTGTGCCCGGGCTAAAGAATATTAAGAAGGGGAACAATGGGAGTTACTAAGTCATTTGAAGAGGTTTTTCCCACGCTGGAGCTCAGCGGGGAACTAAAAGCGATTTTTCACTCTGTTGCCGTTAGGAAGGTAAGAACCACGGCCAGCAGGAATTTTTTTCATGTCTATATCGAAAGCCCCTACCTCATACAGAAGTCTGTCATCGGAAAGACGGAAAGGCTTCTGGAAAAGGAGCTTTTCCCCCATGCCCAGGTGAAGTTTCGTCTTCACGAGACTTTCCGCCTGTCCCGGCAGTATGATTCCCAGACCTTGATAGAAGAGTACGGGGACTCCATATCCGAGGAATTAAAGCAGGAATCGCCTATACTCAATCATCTCTACCGTCATGCCGATTTCCAGTTTGATGACAAAGAAAGGGTTACCCTGACCGTGGAGGATACCATTGTGGCCAGGGAAGAGGCAGATCATCTGGCTGACTATCTCACTAATATTGTGAATGTGCGCTGCGGCCTAAAGGCGGATATCCGGGTGGATTTCAAGGCGGAGGAGAGGCCTGAGGCGGTCAAGGAGGCAGAGAGGCGGGTGCAGAAGGAGATTGCCCGTCTCACCAGGGCGGCCAGAATGAGTGCCGGAGGGGATATGGCCCCTGAGTCCGGCCAAAATACAGCGGATAAAGCCGATGCTCCCGGGGATTCGAAGGGAGCTGCCGGTGAGAGCAGGAGTGAAGAGGCTGTTCAGGCCCAAAAGACCACCAATTCCTCCGGGGGTGACGGCGGCAGATTCAATAAGGGGAAGGGTTTGCAGAGCCGCAGGAAGCTGCATGAGAATAAAAAGCCCAAGAATCCCAATGTTATCCGGGGATACGACTTCGAAGGAGATGTGACACCCTTAAACGAAATTCTCGGGGATATCGGGGAGGTCATTGTGCGCGGCCAGCTTTTCCGCTATGAGGAGAAGCAGCTCCGAAATGAGAAGACCGTCATTAATATGGATCTCACGGACTTCACGGATTCCATTGGCCTGAAGCTCTTCCTCAAGAATGAGGAGGTGCCGGAATTCCGGGAGGCGGTGGGAGCTAAGGGATTAGAGAAGGGCGGCTTCGGGATTTTCTGCATGGTCAAGGGCAGCGCCACCTACGATAATTTCGAGCATGATGTGGTAATTAGCGGTATCCGGGCCATGAAAAAGATAGGCTCCTTTATGCTGCCCAGGGTGGACGATGCCCCTGAGAAACGGGTGGAACTCCACTGCCACACCAAGCTCAGTGAGCTAGACGGTGTCAGCGATGTAAAGGATATATTAAAGCGGGCGGATGACTGGGGCTGGAATGCCCTGGCCATTACGGATCACGGCTCAGTACAGGCCTTTCCGGACGCGAATCACTTTAAGCAGGACAAGATGAAGAATAAAGACTTCAAGGTGATTTACGGCTGTGAGGGCTATCTGGTGGACGATGAGACGAGGACGGTCTGGCAGACAGGACGGGGAGACGGCAGGAAGGTCCATAGTTTCTCAGATCCCTATGTGGTTTTCGATATAGAGACCACCGGCTTTTCCCCTGTCAAGAACCGGATTATCGAGATCGGGGCGGTCCGGATTGAGAATGGGGTCATTACAGACCGGTTCGACGAATTTATTAATCCGGAAGTACCCATTCCCTTTGAAATTGTGAATCTGACCGGGATTCAGGACCATATGGTCTGTGACAAGGAGACCGTGGACAAGGTCCTGCCCCGTTTCCTGTCCTTTGTGGGCGATGCCATTCTAGTGGCCCACAATGCCCGCTTTGACGTGGGCTTTATTAGGAAGAATGCCGCAGATCTGGGCCTTCCCTTTGAAAAGCAGGTCCTGGATACCCTGCCTCTGGCCCGGCACCTCCTGCCTGAATTAAGTAAGTTTACCCTGGATAAGGTGGCTACTGAGCTGGGGGTTTCCCTGGAGAACCACCACAGGGCCGTGGATGACGCGGAGGCTACGGCCGGGATTTTCCTGGGGCTTTTGGACAGATTAAGGGATATGAATATGGACAAACTGGAGGATTTGTCAGAATTTGACACCTTCAGTGACAGCGTTCTAAAGAGGCTGCCCAGATACCATATTATTCTTTTAGCCAAGAATGAGACAGGCAGGGTCAATCTCTACCGGCTTGTTTCCGAGTCCCATACCCGCTACTATCAGCAGAGGCCCAGGATTCCCAGGAGCCTATTAAAGAAGTGCCGGGAGGGCATTATTATAGGCAGCGCCTGTGAGGCGGGAGAGCTCTATCAGGCCCTTGTGAATGATGCGGATGACGAGGATATTTCCCAGATTGTGCAGTTCTACGACTATCTGGAGATTCAGCCTCTGGGCAATAACCGCTTTCTCATTGAGAAGGAAAAGAATTCCATTGATTCAGAAGAAGACTTGATGGATATTAACCGACGCATTGTGAAGCTGGGGGAGCAGTTCCGGAAGCCGGTCTGCGCCACCTGTGACGTCCATTTCCTGGATCCCGCGGATGAGGTCTACCGCCGGATTATGATGGGGTCCAAGGGCTTTAAGGATGGGGACGAGCAGCCGCCCCTCTACCTCAGAACCACTGATGAGATGGTGGAGGAATTCCTTTATCTGGGGGAGAAAAAGGCCCGGGAAGTGGTTATTACAAATACAAACCTTATCGCGGATATGATTGAGTACATTGTGCCGGTGCGGCCGGACAAGTGCCCGCCTGTCATTGAGAACTCCGATAATATGCTTAGGGAGATTTGCTATGATAAGGCCCATGAAATGTATGGGGAAAAGCTGCCTGAAATACTGGAAAAGCGGCTGGAAACGGAGCTTAATTCCATTATCGGAAATGGCTACGCGGTCATGTATGTTATCGCCCAAAAGCTGGTCTGGAAGAGTAATGAGGACGGCTATCTGGTGGGCAGCCGGGGCTCTGTGGGTTCCTCGCTTGCCGCCTATTTCTCGGGAATTACCGAGGTGAATTCCCTGCCCTGCCATTACCGCTGCCCCAGCTGTCATTATTATGACTTTGATTCACCGGAGGTGAAGTCCTACGCGAATAAGAATATGTGTGGCTGCGATATGCCAGACCGGGTCTGTCCTGTCTGCGGGAAACCGCTAATTAAGGACGGCTTTGATATTCCCTTTGAGACCTTCCTGGGCTTTTCCGGGGATAAGGAGCCGGATATTGACCTGAATTTCTCCGGAGATTATCAAAGTAAGGCCCATAAGTATACGGAGGTCATTTTTGGTAACGGCCAGACCTTCCGGGCGGGTACCATTGGTACTATGGCGGAGAAGACGGCCTATGGCTATGTGCTCAAGTACCTGGAGGAGAGGGGAATGAGCAGGCGGAGGGCTGAGAAAGAGCGCCTCGCCAAGGGCCTGGTGGGGGTGCTCCGGACTACGGGCCAGCATCCCGGAGGCATTGTAGTTCTGCCCAGGGGTGAGAATATGTATTCCTTTACCCCCCTGCAGCATCCTGCCAATGATATGACCACCAGCACCATTACTACCCATTTTGACTTCCACAGTATTGATCATAACCTATTAAAACTGGATATTCTGGGACATGATGACCCTACCATGATTCGTTTCCTGCAGGATGCCACAGGGGTGGATCCCCTGAAAATCCCTCTGGATGAGGAAAAGGTCATGTCCTTATTCAGCGGTCCGGAGGCCCTGGGCATATCGCCCGAGGACATTGACGGCTGTCCCACAGGCACTTTGGGAGTCCCGGAATTCGGCACGGATTTCGTTATACAGATGCTGGTGGACACCAAGCCCAAGACCTTCACGGATTTAATCCGGATTTCCGGTCTGTCCCACGGCACGGATGTGTGGACGGGAAATGCCCAATATCTGGTTAATGAGATGGGCATGCAGCTGGCAGACTGCATCTGCTGCCGTGACGATATTATGCTCTATCTCATTAATAAAGGTATGGATCCCTCCCTTTCCTTCAAGACTATGGAGGCTGTGCGAAAGGGCAAGGGCCTGAAGCCTGAAATGCAGGAGGCTATGACGGAGTCCCAGGTGCCGGACTGGTATATTGATTCCTGCAAAAAGATTAAGTATATGTTCCCCAAGGCCCATGCGGCGGCCTATGTCATGATGGCCTGGCGGGTGGCCTGGTTCAAGGTTTACCGTCCGGCTGCCTATTACAGTGCCTTTTTCTCTATCCGGTCCAATGGCATTGATTATGCCACTATGTGTCAGGGCAGGGGCCGGCTGGAGGTGGAGCTGAAGAAGCTTCTGGGCCGCCTGAAGGAAGTGGGGAAGAATGAGATGACGGCCACCGAGCTGGATACTATCCGGGATATGCGTATTGTGCAGGAGATGTATGCCAGGGGCCTGGAATTTGTCCCTATCGACCTAAATCAGGTGGATCCCAGGTATTTCCGGGAGGTGGATGAAAAGCATATTATGCCGGCCCTGTCCAGTCTGGAGGGTATGGGCGGCAAGGATGCGGATGAACTGGTGAATAGTATCGGGAAGGCCAGGGAGGGCGGGGATTTCCTGTCCGTGGATGACTTTGTCCTGAGGACCAGCTGCTCCAAGAATAAGGCCATGAAGCTGAAGGAAATGGGGCTTCTGGGGGATATACCCGACTCCAACCAGCTGTCGCTCTTTGATATGATGGGGAATGGGTAAGAGTGATGGGGAGCGTGCCTAAATCAGAGGGAAGTTAGGGTTTTAGGCACAAGGAAGAATGGGGGATTCCCCCTACCATTTATATAAGATTTGTGATTTGTGCCTAAATCAGAGGGAAGTGAAGGATTTAGGCACAGGGAAGAATGGGGGATTCCCCCTACCATTTATATGAGATTTGTGATTTGTGCCTAAATTAGGGGGAAGTGGTGGATTTAGGCACAGGGAAGGATGAGGTATTGCCTCTACCATTTATATGAGATTTGTGATTTGTGCCTAAATCAATGGGAAATGAGAGATTTAGGCACAGGGAAGAGGTTTTTCCTCCCCATTGGCAGATGGATAGAGAGAAGAGCTGTGCCTAAATCAGAGAGAAGTGAGAGTTTTAGGCACAGAAACGGAATTTGCGCCTCCGCCAACGGGCTGAGAGGGCAGGCAAGTTCCGGACATTCGACAAAATTGAAGGAGCGCCCCCGCCCGCGGGCTGAGAGGGGCAGGGGGAGACCGGAATAGGTGGAGATTCTCCATCCTCCATGAAAATGGTTTTGATTTATCAGAAAACACAGTATTAGGAGGCTTTTAAAGAGAATGGGAAGAAAGCATTCAGCCAGGCATTCCATACGGACCCAGTTCGCCTTGATTTTCTCTGCCTCCATAATCGGGGTAATACTCATTTTCTGGGCCATCAACACCCTCTTTCTCCAGTCCTATTATATGAGAGAGCAGCAGGGCAAGATTATCCTGGCCTATGAAAGGATGGACACCCTTTCCCAGGCAGAGGACCTGGGGTCGGAGCTCTTTCAGAGGGGCTTCTATCAGCTCTGTCATTCCGGAGATCTCAATGCAGCTATTGCCACACCCTCCCTTGGTACCGTGCTTTCCTCGGCAGCTGACGATGAGGTGCTGGTGTGGCGGCTTTTGGACCATGTTTTTGGAGTGGACTTCAATCCTGCCTTGATGGAAAAGGCTATCAGTGACAATCGGTCCCGGAGGAAGGGGAGGACTCCCACAGATGATGAGTCCGAAGGAAAAACCATGGAGCCCTCTATCCTGGTGGAGGCAGAGCATTATCAGGTTCTGACTTCAAGAGATCCCAGGCTGGGACTGGACTTCATGGAGCTCTGGGGCACACTGTCCAATGGGAATTATATTATTTTGAGGACAGGACTGGAGAATATTCGGGAGAGCTCTCAGGTATCCAATCAATTCTTGGGTATTGTGGGCTTTTTTATGGCAATAATCTGTGGTATTATTATATGGTTTGTATCCTCTAAAATTACGAGACCAATTAAGGAATTGGCCGAGATTTCCCACCGCATGACCCATCTGGACTTCAATGCCAAGTATACCAGGGGCGGGAAGAATGAGATTGCGGAGCTGGGATCCCATATTAATGAGCTGTCCAGTACCCTGGAGTCTACTATATCCGAATTAAAGACGGCTAATAATGAGCTGAAACGGGATATTGAGAATAAGGATAAGCAGGATAGCATGCGGCTTGAGTTCCTTTCTAATGTGGCCCATGAACTGAAGACTCCTATTGCCCTGATTCAAGGCTATGCGGAGGGGCTGCAGGATAATGTGAATGAGGACGAGGAGAGCCGGAACTTCTATTGTGAAGTCATTGTGGATGAGGCCCGAAAGATGAATCAGCTGGTTCAGAGTCTGACAACCTTGAATCAGCTGGAGTTTGGGGTTAATGAGATTCAATTCAGCCGATTTGATATTGTGGAGCTAATCCAGGGCTGTATTCAGGCCAATGATATTCTGATCCGACAGGAGGGAATCCAAGTGGATTTCCGGGAGACAGAGGCGGTTTACGTATGGTCGGATGAGTTTAAGGCGGAAGAGGTTATCACAAACTATCTAAGCAATGCCATTCATTATTGTGGAGAGGCAGCTGTTGCCGGGGAGTCCGGAGGACGGAAGGGCTCAGGCACTGAAGTTGGTGTAGGTTCGGCTGTTGCCGGGGAGTCCGGAGGACAGGAAGGGTCAGGCCATGAAGCTGGGCAGTCAGCTGTTGCCGGGGAGTCCGGAGGACAGGAAGGGTCAGTCTCTAATAATTACGCGGAGTTTTTTACTACTGGCGAGGGAAAAGAACTGCAGCCAGAAAAATCCAGGCAAGGAAAGCTGGATAAGGCCCCGGCAGTGACGGAGGAGCCAGTCTCGGATAAGGCTCCGGCAGTGACGGAGGAGCCAGTCTCGGATAAGTCCCCTTCAGTGACGGAGGAGAGTTCAGTCTCAGATAAGGCCCCCTCAGTGACGGAGGGGCCAGTATCGGATAAGGCTCCGGCAGTGACGGAGGAGCCGGTATCGGATAAGGCTCCGGCAGTGACGGAGGAGCCAGTCTCGGATAAGGCCCCGGCAGTGACGGAGAGTTCGGCCTCAGGGCAGGTTCCTGTAGGCAAGTGGATTGTGATTCGGCTGCACAAGGGAGAAAGCAGGGTTAGGATTTCGGTATTTAATACAGGAAATCCAATTCCGGAAGATTCTATTTCCCACCTTTGGGACAAGTTCTACAAGGTGGATAAAGCTAGAAGCCGTGAATATGGCGGCTCAGGCATAGGCCTTTCTATTGTGAAGGCCATTATGGAGTCCCTCAATCAGAAATTTGGCGTAAGCAATTATTCCAATGGAGTGGAATTTTGGTTTGAGCTGGACAGTACAGGAGGAAGTAATGAGGTTGCGGATGAAAATCCATCGTGAGGCCATGGACCAGGCTGCTAAACCCATGGAATCTGCATTATCTGCAGGCAGGGATAAGACCGGCAAAGCTGTGGAATCTGCATTATCTGCAGGCAGGGCAACAGAGGCAGGGGCAAAGAATTTCCCTTTGCGTATGCATAGGGGCGGGAGAAAAGGCATGTGCCTACTCCTATCCTCGATTCTTGCTATGGGGCTTTTGCTTACAGGCTGCGGCGGGGCACCCATGCAGCTCACGGATGAGGAGCGTAATTCTGTGGTGAATTATGCGGTTGATGTGTTAAATGCCCATAATATTAATAAAGGCAAAACCTTGGTTAACGTATCGGAAAAGGACCTAAAGGCAATACTGCTGGAACAGGATCCGGAGCTGGCTGCCGCCCTGAGTGAGGAAGAGCCTGCCCCGGTGCAGCAGGAGCAGCCCCAGGAGCAGCAGGAGGAAAGCCCTGAGGAGCAGGCAATCAGCGGGAACTCCGGCGGAAATTCAGGCGGGGAGTTAGCTGAGGATGTGAATCATGCGGATCTCAGCGAGCTAGCCGGAATGCTGGGCCAGTCCGGATTCAATATTAGCTACGGGGGATACGATGTGGTGGATAGCTATCCGCCTCCCTCCGAGGACGGTGTCATGAATTTCACCATTGAGCCCGCCTCAGACGGGGACAAGCTCCTGATTCTCCATTTAACCGTGACCAATACAGGGGATTCTGAGGCCAATTGCGACATACTATCTACTGATGCCAAGTTCCGTTTCTCCCTGAACGGCCAGGTGCATTCCTTCCAGAACACTCTTTTACTGGATGATTTCTCCACCCTTCTGGCGCCTATTGCAGGAGGGGAAAGCATAGAAACGGTTCTGGTGGCCGAGGTTAGCGAGGAAAAGCTGACCGATGTCCAAAGCCTCTCTCTAATATTAAGGGAAGAGACAGGGGATACGGTATTTGATCTGCAGTGAAAAATATTTTTATTGATTTTCAATAAATTTAGAATTTGAGTCATATATTTTTTTGTATTCTTATGCTATAATATTACAGATTATGTTTCGGCTGTATTAATACCGCAAGGAGCGGTACTATAATAAATCATCTTAAGGAGAGGTAGGGCATGGAAACAAATATTCTTCTGGAAAACGGAACAAACGAGCTGGAGATTTTGGAATTTAAGCTTGGAGAAGACTCCTATGGTATCAATGTGGCAAAGATCACGGAAATTATTACATATCAGCCCGTGACCCCTGTACCTAACGCCCACCCCAGTATTGAAGGAATCTTTATGCCGAGAGACAAAATGATCACGGCTATCGACTTGAAGAACTGCATCCAGAGGGGAGAGCAGAAACCCAACGGTCTTTTCATCATTACTAACTTTAATAAGCTGGACATTGCTTTCCATGTGGACTCTGTTGTGGGAATTCACCGGGTTTCCTGGACAGCTATTATTAAGCCCGATGCCACTGTTAATACTGTGGAGAGCGGTATTTCTACCGGTATTGTAAAGCTAGATGAGAGACTGGTCATTATTCTGGACTTTGAGAAGATCGTTACGGATATCAGTCCTGAGACCGGACTCAAGATGACAGAGATTGAGGAAATGGGAGAGCGCAGCAGAAGCGAGATTCCTATTGTTATGGCTGAGGACTCCGCCCTGCTTCATAAGCTGATTAGTGACGCCCTGAAGAAGTCAGGATATGTCAATCTGACGGACTTCGTAAATGGTCAGGAGGCTTGGGATTATATTTCAGCCGCCGATGCGGAGGGAACTCTGGCACGGAAGGTGGGTCTGGTCATTACGGATATTGAGATGCCTATTATGGACGGACACAGACTGACAAAGCTCATTAAATCCTCGGATACTACAAAGCACATTCCAGTGGTCATTTTCTCATCCCTGGTTAATAATGAAATGAGGAAGAAGGGTGAGCAGTTGGGTGCGGATGCCCAGTTGTCAAAGCCTGAAATCGGAAATCTGGTCAGGGAGATTGATAGGCTGGTGAATATCCAGGTTGACGGGGAAGACTGGTAAATAGACTGAAATCTGACCTAGGAAGTTGAAAGACAGGTCAATTCAGGTTGACGGGGAAGACTGGTAATAGGCCGGAAAACATAAGGAATATATAATGAGCACCTCCTGTAAACCGCTTGCTATTGAGGCATTGCGGACAGGGGGTGCTTTTTTCGTGGGTGAAATCCGGGATGGACACCACCTGCCTGTTCCGGCACTTGAAATTGCGGCGGGGTGCATTTTTCGTGGGTGAAATGGAAGTCTTGCTGGCACGTGTGCATACTGGAGAGCCGTAGAAGGTCTGGTGGATGCGGGTTTTCACCGAATGAATTGGGGGGGAGAGCCGCAAAAAGGTCCGATGGATGCGGGTTTTTCGCCCAATGAATTGGGGGTAGAGAATCGCAGAAGGTCCGGTGGATGCGGGTTTTCATGGAATGAATCTGAGCGGAGAGCCGTAGAAGGTCTGGTGGATGCGGGTTTTTCGCCGAATGAATTGGGGAGTAGAGAATCGCAGAAGGTCCGATGGGCGCGGATTTTCGCCGAATGAATTGGGGGAGAGAGTCGCAGAAGGTCCGGTGGATGCGGGTTTTCGTGGAATGAATCTGAGCGGAGAGCCGTAGAAGGTCTGGTGGATGCGGGTTTTTCGCCCAATGAATTGGGGGTAGAGGATCGCAGAAGGCCCGATGGATGCGGGTTTTCACCGAATGAATTGGGAGTAGAGCCGCAAAAAGGTCCGATGGATGCGGGTTTTCACCGAATGAATTGGTCCGATGGGCGCAGGGATTCGGTTTGGAAAATATCAGCTGATACTGAACCGAATCCCGCGCCAAGTCTCGTCAGCGAGACTGAAAATTACTCGATATCGCTTCTCAGGGTTCCGTCTGTTTCATTGTACCACTTAAGGATGGCCTTGATGCGGTCGGTGGGGGTCTGGACATGGGTCATGGATACATCGTGATTGGAGCAGTCGATGATGGAGGCCATGAATTTGGCCATATCCGCCTCAATATAATAGGGCTTCTTGAAGATTTCCGGATTTCGATAGGTCAGGTTGGTGGTGATTACCTTCTCGAAATAGCCCTTCTTATAAGCCTCATCAAATTCTGCAAAACCGTCGGTAAAGATGCCGAAGGTGCAGCAGATGAATACCCGCTTTGCCCCCATATTCTTTAGCTGCTTTGCGGTATCCAGCATGCTTGATCCTGAGGAAATCATGTCATCAACCACAATAACATCCTTGCCTTCCACATTATCCCCCAGGAATTCATGGGCGACGATGGGATTCTTGCCCTTTTCAATCCTCGTATAATCCCGTCTCTTGTAGAACATTCCCGTATCCACACTCATTACGCTGGCGAAGTAAACAGCCCGGCTCAAAGCCCCTTCATCCGGACTGATTATTAGGGTATGATCCCGGTCAATCTTCATATCGGCCACATTATGGAGCAGGGCCTGCATGAATTGATAGAAGGGGGTGAAATTGTCAAAGCCGCAGAGAGGCGCCGCGTTCTGAATGGAAGGGTCATGGGCGTCGAAGGTGATGAGTCGGGCGACTCCCATGGAGGCCAGCTCCTCCAGCATTAGGGCGCAGTCCAGAGACTCGCGGCCGGACCGCTTGTGCTGCCGCCCCTCATAGAGGAAAGGCATAATGATGGTGATTCTGTGGGCTTTTCCGGCGGCGGCCCCTATGGCCCGTTTCAAGTCCTGGAAATGATCGTCCGGTGAAAAGGAATTCTCATATCCGTGAATATTATAGGTGATGGAGCGGTTTAGAACGTCCGTGAGAATATAGAGGTCCTTTCCGCGAATGGTTTCATTAAGCAAAAGATTTGCCTCGCCGGTCACATGTCTGGTGGCGGTGAAGTCCACCCTGAAATTCTCCATGCGGTATTCCTGAAATGCGGGAGAATTCTGATGGGGCTGATTAATCTCCTGCCGAAATTGAACTAGATAATCATTGACCCTTTTGCCGAAGTCCTTCATACTCGCCATAATAATGAGTTTCAAAGGCGCGATGGGCATTTTGTTTGACAGATATTGATTCATAGCCATGGCTTTTCCTCCAAGGGAATATTTGATAGATGTATCGTAACATTTTGCCGGCAATTCTTCAAGATTCCAAATGGAATCAGAATCCGGTATAATGCCCCTATGTGTAATAATAATGAGAATGAATCACACCATATAGTGAAAGAAGTTCTGGAGGACAGTATTGCCGGGGAAATCGGCATTGAGCCCGGGGATGAGATTTTGTCCATCAACGGGGAGACTGTCAGCGACATCTTTGATTATCAATATCTTGTGGAGGACAGTTCAATTACCGTGCTCCTGAAGAAGCCATCCGGGGAGGAATGGGAGCTGGATATTGATAAGGATGAGGACGAGGATTTGGGGGTTACTTTTGAGAATCCCCTTATGGATAGCTATAGAAGCTGCCGGAACCGCTGTGTATTCTGCTTTATTGACCAGATGCCAAAGGGCATGCGGAAAACCCTCTACTTCAAGGATGATGACTCCAGGCTTTCTTTTTTGCAGGGGAATTATGTGACGCTGACCAATCTGTCAGATCATGATGTGGATAGGATTATCCGCTATAATATGTCCCCTATTAATATTTCCTTTCATTCTACTAATCCGGCTCTTCGCAATCAGCTGCTCCGTAATCGGTTTGCAGGGAAGTCCCTGGAACTGGTGGGGCGGTTTTTTGAGGCCGGAATTACTATGAACGGGCAGATTGTGCTTTGCAAGGGATTGAATGACGGAGAGGAACTGGAGAGGACGATTTCTGACCTGACGGCCTATATTCCCTGTCTGCAGAGTGTGTCCGTGGTGCCTGTGGGACTGACCCGTTTCCGGGAGGGCCTGTATCCTCTGGAGCCCTTTAATGAAGAGGATGCCGTTAAGGTTCTGTCTACGGTTCACAGCTGGCAGGAAAGGCTGTACAGGCAGCATGGCACTCATTTCATTCATGCCGGGGATGAATTCTATATTCTGGCGGGGCAGGAGATTCCCGGGGCTGAGACCTATGACGGCTATGTGCAGTATGAGAACGGGGTTGGGATGATTCGGTCTTTTCTGGATGAATTCGAGGAGGCCTGCCGGGAGTTTTCGGAGGGAGGTTCAGCGGAATTGGGGCTGAGGCCTGCCGGGGAAAACCCCGGGGCGGCGTCCAGAGACTATACTGGGCATGCTTTGAATCGGTATGAATTGGAGTTTTCGGGGGATGACACGGAAGAGCCCGGCATAGAGTTTTCAGGGGATGACTTGACGGGGGTTGGGGCAGTGAGATTGGAAGAGTCCGGCAATGAGTTTTCGGGGGATGACACGGAAGAGCCTGGCATAGAGTTTTCAGGGGATGACTTGACGGGGGCCGGGGCAGTGAGATCGGAAGAGCCCGGCATAGAGTTTTCAGGGGATGACTTGACGGGGGCCGGGGCGGTGAGATCGGAAGAGCCCGGCGTGAGGCTTTCACGGAAAGGGGCCAATGGGTCCGGGATTTCTGTTGCCGGAAAGTCTCGTAGGGAGGTTTCAGTGGCTGGCGGGCTCCTCATGCATGAGATTCGGGAGAGGCTGATTTCTACTATCTGCAGACTGAATCCCGGACTCAAAGTTCACCACTATGGTATACGCAATGACTTTTTCGGAGAGAGAATCACGGTCAGCGGGCTTTTGACAGGAAAGGATATTATTGCTTCCCTGAAGGGAAAGAATCTGGGGGAGACCCTGTATTTGCCGGGAAATCTCCTGAGGGCAGGGACCGAAACC
>JAILCB010000087.1 GCA_024680595.1 Lachnospiraceae bacterium
CATGCCCTGGGAGGCATCGGAGAGAAATATTATACCAATTCCCTGGAGGCTTTTGAGGAGAATTATAAGAAAGGGATTAGACTTTTTGAGATTGACCTGATTCTGACCTCCGATAATGTGCTGGTGGCCAATCACGGCTGGAAGAATTCCAAATTAAATAGTCTTTTGCAGATTGAAAGATCCGATGAAGAGGATGAAATCCCTATGAGTCATGAGGAATTCATGTCTTGTAGGATTTACGGTAAGTATACCCCTTTGGATATTGAAGGCCTGGCGGATATCCTCAATAAATACAAGGATGTTTATATGGTTCTGGATGTGAAGACGGGAGACCACGACGTAGGACATCATATGGATGTCTACAGGGAAGTGGTTAGGCAGCTGCGTGACCTTTCCCCGGAGGGTATGGACCGGCTCATTCCCCAGCTCTATGCTATCAGCATGTTTGATGAGCTCATGGAAAGCTATCCCTGGAAATCCATGGTTTATACCTGGTACCTCTATGATGACTCGGATATGGAATTTGATGAGGATGAGGAGCTGAATCTGTCCGAAGAGCGGGGGATCAAGGTGATGACCATGTCCAGAAAGAGGCAGAATCCTGAGGTTTTGAAGAAGATTAATGATAGGGATATGGTGGCCTATGTTTTCACCGTTAATGATCCGGAAATGGCGGAACAGATGCGGAAGGACGGGGTGACCGGCTTCTATACGGATTTCGGAACGGAGAAGTGAGGTATCCGTTTGCTATTTCAGACTGGTATTGAGGCAGTTCCTCAAAAATAAGGGATTTCCCCGGAACAGAACCAGGAAGACTGGGCACAGGCGGACAGGATGTCGGGTCAGTGTCGAGTCAAGGTGGAACTATGGGAAGACTTGGCTCGGGCGGACAGGATCCCCTGCCACCGGAACTGGTCCCGCTCTAGAAAGGAATTTGCTATCAGAAGGGCTCCTGATGCCCATGTTCTTTCCTTTCTTCCTCCAAATTGGCGGTTCCGGGCTTGCTTCAAGGAAAAGGATTAATGGCAGGAACAAATTGATGTAAATATATTGCCGGGGGTGAAACCTATGAAGTTAAAGGAAACCGTATTTAATAAAAGAAACCTGGTCACCCTGGCCAGCGTGACAGGATCCGCCCTCCTCATGGCCTTTACCATGAGCATATTCATGCAGCAGGCCTCCCTGCTGCCGGCGGGTTTTCTGGGTGTGGCGAGGCTTGTGAGTATGCTGGGGGCAAAGTCAGGAATAACGATAGATGCCTCGGTGGTTCTGCTCTGCCTTAATCTTCCTGTGGCCCTTTTCTGTGCCCAAAAGATATCCAAAAGATTTGTCTTTTTCTCCCTTCTTCAGGTCTTTCTACTATCATTATTCTCGCGCTTCATCCCCACATATCCAATCTTTGATCAAATGATATTAAATGTAATATTTGGAGGCTGCATCTATGGCTTTTCGGTTGCCCTGGCACTGAGAGGCGGGGCATCTACAGGAGGTACGGATTATATTGCCCTCTATGTAGCCAATAAGACCGGAAAGGAAATCTGGATAGGGGTTTTCATCTTTAACTGTATTCTGCTGGCCGTATTCGGCTACTTCTTTAGCTGGGAAAAGGCGGGCTATTCCATCGTCTTCCAGTTCATATCTACCCGCATGGTGACGACCTTCCATACCCGGTATAAAAGGGTGATGATGCAGATATTTACAAAGAAGCAGGATGAGGTCCTAAAGGAATATCTGGCTCATTTCACTCATGGAATTACCGTATTAAAGGGAACCGGAGGATATACCGGGCAAGATACGGCGGTCCTTTTGTCGGTGACTTCCTCCTATGAACTCCATGAGGCAATCGAGGTGATGAAGCGGGCCGATCCTGAGGTCATTATAAACGTAACAAATACCAGCCAGTTTATCGGAAAATTTGCCCAGCCCAAATTATAAAATTAGCACTCACCTATTGACAGTGCTAACAATTCGTGTTATATTGAACCTGTCCTTGAGAAAAGGGGCTTTTTTAGTGAGTAATTATTTTGGAGAGGTTGATTAGAACCTACGGAATATTGTTAATCCGAACGCAGTGAAAGCAGTTCCCCGGCTCAAATGCGTTAGCATTATGTGGGGTGAGGCTAACTTGTTTAGGGAGGGGTTAAAGCCGCTCCGGAACGGCCTACATTTTTCAGGAGGGGTTAAAGCTACTCTGGAACGGGACGCAAAATGTCCTGCTTTCATGAACAAGGAGCGAAGCGGATTACGGATGAAGGCTTTAAGAAAGGCAGGTGAGATGTATGAATATTAGCAAGTTTACACAGAGCTCCATGCAGGCTATTAATGATTGCGACAAGATTGCCATGGACTACGGTAATCAGGAAATCGAAGAGGAGCATCTCCTTTACGCCCTGCTTACCATAGAGGATTCCCTAATATTAAAGCTCATTGAGAAGATGGGCATTGATACAAAGCATTTCCTGAACCGGGCAGAAGAGGCCCTGTCCAAATGCGTGAAGGTCCAGGGCGGCCAGCCCAGGGTCGGTAAGCATCTGAATAAGGTCATTACCTATGCAGAGGATGAGAGTAAGGCCATGGGGGACGAATATGTCTCGGTTGAGCATATTTTCCTGTCCATGATCAAGTACCCCAACCGGGAGATTGAGGCTATATTCAAGGAATATGGCATTACCAGGGACAGATTTCTGTCGGCCCTTGCCACGGTACGGGGAAATCAGCGGGTGACCAGCGATAATCCCGAGGGCACCTACGATACCCTGTCTAAATATGGCACTAATCTGGTGGCCAGGGCCAGGGAACAGAAGCTGGATCCTGTTATAGGCCGGGATCAGGAGATTCGGAATGTGGTCAGGATTCTGTCCCGAAAGACCAAGAATAATCCCGTCCTGATTGGTGAGCCGGGTGTCGGTAAGACGGCGGCCGTGGAAGGGCTGGCCCAGCGGATTGTGGCGGGAGACGTGCCGGAGACCCTGAAAGACAAGGAGATCTTTGCCCTGGATATGGGCTCTCTGGTGGCGGGCGCCAAGTACCGTGGCGAGTTTGAGGAGAGACTGAAGGCGGTCCTTAATGAAGTGAAGCAGTCTGAAGGCAGGATTATCCTCTTTATTGACGAGCTCCATACCATTGTGGGAGCCGGCAAGACCGAAGGCTCTATGGATGCCGGAAATATGCTGAAGCCTATGCTGGCCAGGGGTGAGCTCCACTGTATTGGTGCCACTACTCTGGATGAGTATAGAAAGTATATTGAGAAGGACGCGGCCCTGGAGCGGAGATTCCAGCCTGTTATGGTGGATGAGCCCACGGTGGAGGACACCATTTCCATCCTCCGGGGTATAAAGGACCGTTATCAGGTCTTTCATGGCGTGAAAATTACAGATTCCGCCCTGGTTGCGGCGGCAGTCCTGTCCCATAGGTATATATCTGACAGGTTCTTGCCGGATAAGGCCATAGATCTGGTGGATGAGGCCTGTGCCTCAATTAAGACCGAGATGGATTCCCTGCCGGCGGAATTGGATGAGATGAACCGGAGGATTATGCAGCTGCAAATCGAGGAGAATGCCCTGAAGAAGGAGACAGATTCCCAGAGTCAGGACAGACTCGCCGAGCTGCAGCGGGACTTGGCGGAATTAAAGGAGAAATTTGCCTCCCAAAAGGCCCAATGGGATAATGAAAAGGCTTCTGTCGGCAGGCTTTCGGAGCTGAGAGAGAGACGGGAGGCTGTGAAGAATGAGATTGAGATTGCCCAGAGAAATGGGGATTATGAGAAGGCTTCTGAGCTCCAGTACGGACAATTGCCGGAGCTGGAGGCGGCTATAAAGGAGGCGGAGGCTTCCGACCGGGGTGCAGAGCTTTCCATGGTGCATGAGGCGGTGACGGAGGATGAAATAGCCAAAATCGTATCCCGCTGGACGGGAATTCCCGTGGCTAAG
>JAILCB010000097.1 GCA_024680595.1 Lachnospiraceae bacterium
GGAAGCATCCGGCTCACCCAGTTCCTGCTTGACTATCTCCATACCCTTTACCCAACCATTCTCGTCCCCGAGGATTGCGGCCGGATTATTCAGAAAACGGAAGATGATTCCCTCTTCTTTGGCATGGTGCAGCTCCTCCAGCCGGGCCGGGGCTTCCTCCTCAGACCGTCTGTAGACGATGTAAACCTCTTCCGCACCGAGGCGCTTTGCTGTCCTTGCGGCGTCCATGGCCACATTACCTGCTCCGACCACCGCAACTCTTTTTCCGATCTTCACCGGAGTGGGAACCTCCGGGAACTGATAACCCTTCATCAAATTAACCCGAGTCAGGAATTCATTGGCAGAATACACTCCGAGATAGTTCTCTCCGGGAATATTCAGGAATCTGGGCAGGCCCGCCCCGCTGCCGACAAATACGGCTTCATAGCCATCCTCCATCAGCTCGTCGATGGTGATGGACCGGCCTACGATTACATTCGGCTCAATCCTGACACCCAGATCTTCCACGGTCTTAATCTCCCTGGCTACCAGAGCCTTGGGAAGACGGAATTCCGGAATTCCGTAGGACAGAACTCCGCCGGGCTTATGGAGAGCCTCAAATACAGTCACCTCGTAGCCCTTCTTGATAAGCTCTCCGGCGCAGGTGATTCCTGAAGGACCGGATCCTACCACAGCAACCTTGTGACCGTTCTTCTTGATTTCAACCTTAGAAGGCTTGGCATGGGCCATATGATAGTCCGCAACGAATCTCTCCATACGGCCAATTCCAACCGGCTGTCCTTTGAGACCGCGAACACACTTGCCTTCACACTGGTTCTCCTGGGGACATACGCGTCCGCAGATTGCAGGGAGGGCGTTCTCTCTTGTAATCACTTCATAAGCCGCCTCGAAATCTCCCTCTGCAACCTTCTCAATGAATTCCGGGATCGGTACGTTTACCGGACAGCCGGTCACACAGGGTTTATTCTTACAGTTCAGACATCTGGATGCCTCTTCCATAGCCATCTCAGCCGTATAACCTAATGCTACCTCATCAAAATTCTTATTTCTGACTTCCGGTGCCTGTTCCGGCATAGGAACCTTCGTCAGACTCATATTCTTCTTTGCCATAACAAATCAACCCCTTCCGATCCTGCACTTATGCTCTTCCTCTTTGAAAAGTCCCTGCCTCCTCATACACTCATCGAAATCTACCTTGAAACCGTCAAAATCCGGTCCGTCCACACAGGCAAATTTGGTCTCCCCGCCTATTGTGACTCGGCATCCGCCGCACATGCCGGTTCCATCGATCATAATCGGATTCAGGGAAACCATGGTATGAAGCCCCCTAGGCTGGGTTACCTTAACCACGTTTTTCATCATGATCAGCGGTCCGATTGCGATACATTCATCATAAACTTCTCCCCGGTCCAAAAGGTCCTGAAGCACTGTCGTTACAAAACCCTTTGTTCCAAGACTTCCGTCATCCGTAGCAATATACACGTTCTCACAAAAATCCTTGAACTGGTCCGCTAAAAGAACATATTCCGCGCTCTTTCCGCCGATGATCACCTCGACCTTCGTTCCAAG
Source organism: Lachnospiraceae bacterium (assembly GCA_024680595.1). GTDB lineage: Bacteria > Bacillota > Clostridia > Lachnospirales > Lachnospiraceae > NK4A144. The sequence goes on from JAILCB010000097.1 coordinate 1,570, forward strand.
AGCGGCCAGCTTGCGGAGCTGGGGATAGAGGGGGGCTGCCCCCACACCGCCGGCTACGCCGATTACCTTATTCTCTTTTCTTTCAAGGACTGCAGGCTGACCTAGGGGGCCAACAAAATCCTGCACGTAGTCTCCTTCTTTTTTCTTACTGAGCAGATCTGTTGAATAACCGACAACCTGATAGATAATGGTTACGGTTTCTTTTTCACGGTCATAGTCTGCTATGGTCAAAGGTACTCTCTCACCGTCCTCGTCCACGCGGATGATGATAAACTGACCGGGCTCACATTTTCTGGCCACAAAGGGCGCATGGATCTCCATCAGCTGCACCGCATTATTGAGGGTTTGTTTTTTTACTATTCTGTACATTTATATCCTCCCTAGCAGTCATGAGAAGGTTTCCCGACCCGGAGCACAAGAAAAGTCCTCATAACAAGCAAGATCAGCGGACGGCGGAATACCTCCGCCCTCCATCTGATCTCTGCTTCAATTTATCATTCATTTATAATGGAAATTAGAATTGCAATAGGCTTTTATGCCGCTCACTACTCAATTCCGATGATATCCTTAGCCAGCTGCTTCTTGCCCTGGATATTTCCCTGACGGGAGATCATGATACGCTGGGCCTGGGGTGAACCTGCCCCGTGCATAGACTCGGTACGGTAGCCGACCGCGGCTGCACCAAGGCAGATATTCTCGAGGAAGCGCATGATCTTCTGCCTATCTTCTGTAGCAACCTCATGGGCGGCAAAGTATTTATTGCAAATCTCTCCTATGGTTTCTCCGTTTCTTCCCGCTACTGTGGCAGACTTGAAGTCCGAATCTGCAGGCATAGTAACCATGAGGCCTCCGGCAATATCCTCCGCCAGACGGACAATCTCATACGGGAATCTGGTTACATTCTGCTTGCATACATTAGCAAGGAGAAGATTTATCTGATAATTTCCGGCCTTGGTAGGGCATCCTTCACAGGAACAGGCAATACCGCAGGAGAAAAGCGTCTCATTCAGGTGAGTCATCTCAATAAGCTTATCCTTGATGTGGGAAGCTTTTTCAACACCATTATATTCTGCCGCAAGAGCTGCCGCGCCGATGAGAACATCGCCAACACCAACCTTGCATCCGCCATAGCTCTGCCGGTGATAACCTGCAAAGCGCTCAACCATCATGCCGGAGAACTCGTATTCTCCGTTCATGAAGATATACTCATTGGGGATAAATACATTATCCAGTACAACCAGGGCCTCCTGACCGCCGAACTTGGGATTTCCTACATCGATGCATCCTTCTTCCATTTTTCTGGTATCACAGGACTGACGTCCATATACCATGTAAACGCCCTCCGCATCACTGGGACAGGCAAAGGATACCGCATAGTCCTTATCGTCTTCTCTCATGGCCTGAGTCGGCATCATCAAGTGCCAGTGGGAATTAATGGAACCTGTCTGATGAACTTTCGCCCCCCTTACGACGATACCATCTTTTCTCTGCTCCACCACGTGTACAAACATGTCAGGATCCTTCTGGGCATGGGGAGCTACACCACGGTCGCCCTTGGGATCTGTCATAGCCCCGTCAACTACCAGGTCATTATCCTGAACGAACTGCAGAAACTTCCTGAAATTCTCATGATAGTTGGTTCCGTGAGCTTCATCAATCTCATATGTTGTGGAAAATACTGCGTTAAAAGAATCCATACCAACACATCTCTGGAAGCAGGATGCGGTCTTCTGTCCCAGAAGTCTCTGCATCTTTACCTTCTTTACCAGGTCATCTGTGGACTGATGGAGATGATTGAAACGGTTGATCTTCTCTCCGGTAAAGATGGATGTGGCGGTCATCAGATCTTCATACTGGGGATCTTGGGCCAGATCATAGGTCATGCAGATGCTGTTGATGGATGGACGAATAATGGGATGATCTACCCAATTTTCTACCAGCTCACCGAACATGTATACCCTTGTCTTTAATTTACGTAAGCTTTCGATATATTCCTGTCCTGTCATTAATGCCATGAGAATAACTCCTTTCTCTGATCCTAGGATTTGCCGGACAGGTTTTCAGACTTGCCCGGCATGGTTTCCTATTGTTACTGTTCTATTTTCCGGCCAGTTTCACATAGCCTTCATAACGCTCTTTTGCATCACTTGCCGCTTTTTCATAAAGCTGCTGTGCCTTCTCGGGGAATGCAAGTTTCAGGGATGCATAACGGTTCTCACCCATCAGGAACTCCTGGAAGTCTGAGGTCGGAGCCTTGGAATCCAGAATGAAAGGATTCTTGCCTTCCTTCTTGAGTTCCGGATTATAGCGATACAGGTGCCAGTAACCTGCTTCAACAGCCTTCTTCTCCTCTGTGATGGACAGGCCCATGCTTGCCTTCATATGATGCTCGATACAAGGACAGTAGCAGATCACCAGAGACGGTCCATTGTAAGCCTCAGCCTCACAGATTGCCTTTAAGGTCTGAGCCGGGTTGGCGCCCAGGGCTACCTGGGCAACATATACATAACCATAGCTCATTGCCATCATACCCAGGTCTTTCTTCTTGGTCTCCTTACCGCCTGCCGCAAACTTGGCAATGGCGCTGGCTGCAGTTGACTTGGAAGCCTGGCCGCCGGTGTTGGAATAAACCTCTGTGTCAAGAACCAGGATATTAATGTCTTTTCCGGATGCCAGGACATGATCCAGTCCGCCGTATCCTATATCGTAAGCCCAGCCGTCACCGCCGAAGGCCCATACACTCTTCTTAGTCAGGAATTCCTTATTATCACGGATGAATTGTGCCTGTGCACTGTCATTGCCTTCGATGGCCGCCAAGAGGGCGTCACTTACCTGACGGGAAACCTCAGGATCCATTCCCTTCTCAAGGTATGCCGCACATTCCTCTGCCGCCACGCCCTGATCCAGGAGTTCCTGAACCTTTGTTGTTAACTGCTTCTTAACCGCATCCTGTCCCAGGAGATAACCATATGCATACTCTGCATTGTCCTCAAAGAGAGACATTGCCCAGGATGGTCCGAATCCTCTCTTGTCGGTAGTATAGGGTGACGACGGTGTGGATCCGCCATATGCGGAGGAGCATCCGGAAGCATTGGTGATGTACATTCTGTCACCGAAGAGCTGGGTTACCAGCTTAATATATGGTGTCTCTCCACAGCCTGCGCAGGCGCCGGAGAACTCGAAATACGGTTTTGCAAACTGACAGGTCTTGATAGATGAGCAGCTCACAGCATCCCTCTTAATCTCAACTTCATTTACTGCGAAGTTCCAGTTGTCGGATTCCTTGGTCTGCTCTGCGAAAGGCTTCATCACAAGAGCCTTCTCCTTAGCAGGACATACATTTACGCAGCTTCCGCAGCCCGTACAGTCATATGGAGACACCTGAATGCGGAACTGGTACCGGTCAAGACACTTGCCGTTTGCCTTCATTGTCTCAAAGCCTGCAGGTGCCGCCGCCTTCTCTTCCTCATTCACAAGGATTGGACGGATGGCCGCATGAGGACATACCAAGGAGCACTGGTTACACTGGATACATTTCGTCATATCCCATTCAGGAACCTCAACAGCCGCTCCCCGCTTCTCATACTGGGATGTACCTGCCGGCCATGTTCCGTCTTCCAGACCGTACTTAGTCATCTGAGCCACAGTAAGCACATTGCCTTCCTGACGGTTCATGGGACGGACTATCTCCTTGATGAAATCAGGTGCATTATCTTCCACTGGCTCATCCATGGCATCAGCCCAGGATGCGGGGATTTCCACTTTGTGAAGCTCATTGATACCGTAATCAATGGAAGCATTGTTCATATCAACGACCTTCTGGCCTTTTTTCTTGAAGTAAGACTTGTAGATGGCTTCCTTCATCTCGGTGACCGCCTGGTCGATGGGAATCACCTGGGAAAGCTTAAAGAAGGATGCCTGCAGGATGGTATTGGTACGGTTACCCAGTCCTAAGGATCTTGCGATACTGATTGCATCGATGGTATAGAACTCTGCCTTCTTCTCATAGAGAGCTTTCTTCATGGAGCCGGGAAGATTCTTTTCAAGGCCTTCTAAATCCCATCCGCAGTTCAGAAGGAATGTTCCGCCTTCCTTTAGGTTGCATACCATATCATAATTATGAACATAGGAGGGATTGTGGCATGCCACAAAATCCGCCGCCTGAATCAAGTAAGGAGAATGGATGGGATTCTTACCAAACCTTAAGTGGGACTGGGTAAGTCCGCCGGATTTCTTGGAATCATATACAAAGTAGGCCTGACAATAAAGGTCTGTTGTATTACCGATGATCTTGATGGAATTCTTGTTGGCGCCCACGGTACCGTCAGAACCCATGCCCCAGAACTCAGCACTCTTTTCTCCCTCAGGAGTTGTATTAATCTCCTCACCGATGGGAAGGGAAGTATTGGTCACATCATCAACGATACCAATCGTGAAGCCGTTCTTTGGCTTGTCTGCATTCAAATTCTCATAAACCGCGATAATCTGGGCAGGTGTTGTATCCTTGGAGCTTAATCCGTAACGGCCGCCTACGATGGTCATGGGGATCTCTCTCTCTTTGTAGACAGCGCAGACATCCTGGTATAGGGGCTCACCCATAGCCCCCGGCTCCTTTGTCCTGTCAAGAACGGCAATCTTTTTCACGGTCTCAGGGATTGCCTTCAGGAAGTAATCCACTGCGAAGGGACGGTAGAGATGTACATTTAACAGACCAACCTTCTCACCCCGGGCAGTAAGGTAATCGACAGTCTCCTTTGCGGTCTCAGCCGCGGAACCCATGAGGATGATCAGACGGTCCGCATCCGGTGCCCCATAATACTCATACAGCTGGTAGTTGCGTCCGGTCAGTTTATTAATCTCCTGCATGTACTTATCAACCGCATCGGAGATCTTATCGAATCTAACATTCAATGCTTCACGGCACTGGAAGAAAATATCAGGATTAACGGTAGTTCCTCTGGTTGCCGGATGCTCCGGATTCAGGGAATTCTTGCGGAAGGCCTTCAAAGCGTCCATATCCACTAAGGGCCTCAAATCTTCGTAATCCAATGCATCGATTTTCTGAATCTCATGAGAGGTTCTGAAACCATCAAAGAAATGAAGTATCGGCATTCTGCAGCTGATGGATGCCAGATGGGCTACTGCGCCGAGATCCATGACTTCCTGGGGTGATGAAGAGGCCAGCATACCAAATCCTGTACTTCTCACTCCCATTACGTCGGAATGGTCTCCGAAAATGGAGAGCGCATGGGCGGAAAGGGTACGGGCGGAAACATGGAACACGCTGGGAAGCATCTCGCCTGCGATCTTATACATATTAGGGATCATCAAGAGAAGTCCCTGGGATGCGGTATAGGTGGTGGTAAGAGCCCCGGACTGTAAGGATCCATGTACTGTTCCGGCTGCGCCGCCCTCAGACTGCATCTCTACAACCTGTACCGGCTCACCGAATAAATTCTTTTTTCCGTTTGCGGCCCAGTCATCTACATACTCTGCCATTGGAGAAGACGGAGTGATGGGAAAGATTCCTGCCACCTCCGTAAAGGCATAGGATATATATGCAGCCGCCTGATTTCCATCCATGATTGCCGTTTTTTTAGCCATAATTAAATTCCTCCTTACAACTGATTAAATAACGATATGATCAGCAAATGATTGTCAGCAGATAACTTTTTCCCTAATATCTGCAATATGCATGGCCATTTATTTTGAATTTATGATAATTCGAATCAATACTGTGTTTTTGACTTGTTTTCATAATTTCTGTTCCGTTTTTCTCCTACTTCCGCAATATTACGGCAAATCGGGTAGGAGGAGAGACCCCCTACCCGATTCCGGCCTTGCGCACATCTCAGGCCCTTTGGGCCTTCGATGATGGGCTGTCGCCAAGGCCTCATCGGGACGCAAGCGTCCCATGAGGCTTTGGCTCCTAGCCTACAATCGAGCAGGGGATCTTCTCACCCCTGCTCGGTTCCGGCCTTGCCCACATCTCAGGCACTTTGGGCCTTCGATGATGGGCTGTCGCCAAGGTCTCTCTGGCGTGCAAGCACGCCGACGAGACTTTGGCTCGTAGCCTACACATATCAAAAGGCCCCCTGTAAACAGAGGGCCTTTCCGATATAAAAGAATCAATTTAGATATTCTGTTTTCTTCCGCACTTATCAGGGATATTACGGATTCCCCTATATTTACTGACAGTTCTTCTGGATATCTCAATTCCCCTTTCCTTGAGCAGGTCGGCAATCTTCTGGTCACTGTAGGGTTTTTCCTTATCCTCTCCTGCTATGATCTCTTCCATTCTATCAATGATATTCTCCTGGGTCATGGTCTCATCATTGGCTCCCGCGGGAACCGCCGTCGCAAGAAAATAATTCATGGGATAGATACCCCAGCTGCACTGGAGATACTTATTACTCAGGGCTCTGCTAATCGTGGAAATGTGGAGTTCCAGCTCCTCGGCCAGATCCCCCAGCTGCAAAGGCTTCTTGTGACCCGGGCCATACATGAAGAAATCCTTCTGCTTCTCCACCAGGAGATTGGCTACCCGGGAAAAAGTTGATATCCGGTAGCTGATACTGTCAGCCAATTCCCTGGTCTTCCGGATCTTTTCTTTTAAGTAATCCCTGACCTCCTGATCTTCTGTGGTTTTAGCCAGCTGTTCATAGTAGGAATTCACCTGAAAGGCCGGAATTTGATATTCATTCACCAGCACATTGAAATAATCTTCAAACTTGACCACAACCACATCCGGACTGATATAGTGAAAATGGTCTCTGTCATTGAAATTATTACCCGGTTTGGGATTCATGGAGCAAATCAGAGTACAGCATTCTTCCACCCTTTCCAGAGAAACCTTCATCTTTCTCGCAATCACATTCAAATGCTTTTTTCCGAGCAGCGGAAGATACTCACGGATGATCTCCCCGGTATCCCTGATCAATTCTGGGTCCCCGGTCTCCCTCTTCAGCTGAATGGTAAGACATTCTTCCAGATTTCTGGCCCCCACTCCGGCAGGATCCAGCTTCTGAACCTCAAAAAGCATCTGCTCCAGCTGATGGGAGCTTACGCCCAAAAACTCCGCTGCAGATTCCAGGTCATCTGTATAATAGCCATCTCCGTCCAGTTCCTCTATGATATGGTAAAGAATCAGATTCTCTTCCTTACTGTATTCTTTTCCCAACAGCTGAGGCTTCAGATACTCTTCCAGGCTTTCTCCCACATCTCTGATATCCTGCCAGCCGGCCTCCCGGTTAGCCTGCTCTTCATCGTCACGATAGTATACGATGTTCTGTCCATCCGTAGATTCCAGCCATTCCAGCTTTCTCTCTATATCAAGCTGTCTGAAAGACTCCGCTTCTTCATGGGGTGCGCGTTCCACGATATCAATGACAGGGTTTTCCATGGCTATCTCATTAATATAGCTTTCCAGTTCCAGCGTATTCATCTGCAGTATATTCAGAGTTTGTATCATCTGCTGCGTCAATATTTGCTTTTGGTCCAACGATAAAGAAATATCCATGGGCTACCATCCTTTTTATACTTAAAAAAGATTTACGAGCAATTGATAATTTTTCTCTATTATACTATATTTCTCATTTTTTCAACAAGTCAGATATGTTGTGAAAATAACAATCTCAGCTTCCTGATTACAGTTCACGCCCCGGTTGGAAACTAAATGGCCGATAGGGCATATCTGAAAGTATCCATGAATATCGAGGGGTGGGAAGACTCCCTACTCGATTCGGGCTTCGCCGCTATCATCTCGCAAGCAAGCTTGCTCGATGATGAGCGGTCGCCTACACAAAAAAGCACTTTGCAATGCTCCCTTAGTTCGAGTATTGCAAAATGCTTATTATTATCCCTTAACAATTTGTAGGTGGCAAAGAATTCAGGATGATCCGGGAAAAGATGTCCTGTTTGAGAGCTTAAATGCCAGGTAGACAGGTGGTATCAGAAAGTATGGTCTTCATTGACATTAACTTCGGCGATCCCTACCCGTCTCTTTGTAGTAGAGAGACTTGTCTTCGTACATCTTTAGCTCGGCCTCCTTGACCAAAAGAAGTGGATCGGCATCCTTTCCAAGGCTATAACCGCAAGCTGCCATTCTGCCATTTTCATATAAGGTGCTGATGAAATCCTGCATGCGAAGGTCCATGCCGTCCTGTGTTATGTCATGTAACAATATCACAAATTCATCACCGCTTATGCGGAAGATCTCTCCGTCGGAGAAAGCATCCGTAAGTATTTTGGCAAAATCTTTCAAAAGTCGGTCTCCTGCAACGTGACCAAAGTTATCATTTGTATATTTCAGTGAGTTTAGATCACAGAATACAGCCCCGACATTACCATGGAATTCTATATTCCTAGAAAGGAATTCCTCGTAGGCACGACGGTTTTTCAATTCCGTAAGTGAGTCATTATATGAAACCTCCATAAGTATCTTCTCTCTGGCGCCAAATGCGGCTATGGCTTCGGACTGTATCTCCACATATACGAACGCTATTCCTACGGAGCTGATTACATATGTATAATAAGAAACGCGGAAAATCATCTGAAGGACAATGTTTGCGACAGGAGAAATCAAATAACAGGTGAGTACAATAAATTTCCTCTTATCTAATACACGCCTGTATTTCATTAGGATTATAATCAGAAATATCGTGGATAACGTGGGAAGATAAGAAATATTGTTGTTCCATTCTCCGTAGACAAAAGTATAATCTTTGATCGAGAAAAGATTTCCAGTCACTATTCCACTTATTACCATGATTATATCAAGGGCGGATAAAATTACCGGAATAAAGACAAGCCAGTGGGGGACATCAGTATAATCCCTAATGAGAGATATCATATAAAAAGCAAATATTATCATCATGATATCAGCAAATGTATATGCAAATAAGCCACACGTATATAATAAAAAAGTACTCTTGATATTGCCATCACCGATAAAGCCAACAGAATCCGCCATAAGCGCAAAAAAATCAGCCAATGAAAGCCACAAAAACAACTTCGTGGTTCTGCTATGTAGGGCCGAACTCTGTATAGTGCCCAGTATTAGAGTCATAATAAAAAATAAACTTGTAATTTCAGCGGCTATTACAGTAATAATCATGTTTTCACACACTCTCTTATAAGTTAAAATAGTCTGATAAACAAATCTTGTATTAAAGGCTTTTAAAATGTCGCCTATCTCAAATGTTATCAAGTATCTAACCTTATTTCAAGCGAATTTTGTATAATACGGGAAACAATGGGTTTTGTATAATACTGAGAACCCAGAGAAATACATGACGCTTTCTTTTCATCTAACCATCTCCAAGAAATTAATTTTTTGATTTTTTAGGGAAAAGCAAATTCCTCTCGACTACTAATATAGGAACCAAAAAACAAATGTATATAAAGTGAGGTATTGAATATGGATAACAGGAAAGAAAATCTATCTGTAGCAAGTCAACCCATCAAGGCGGACACCTCTTCAAAAGTGCTTGTCAATATTTTCCTAACCATTTTGATGGCTGCTTATTTCGTTTTGAATTTCTTCATTTCAAATACATATGCAGCTGGAAATTATTCAGCTTCTGCAGCCCTCAATTACGCTCAGATCCATTGGAATGACGGAAAGGGTCTTTGTGCCGAATTCGTATCAAGGTGCCTTAATGCCGGTGGTGTATCTGCCTTCAGTGCAAGAGCGACAGTCTTAAGAAGTCAGCTTAATTCAAGCGGGCTTGGGCAAGAATATACATGTTCATTTAGTAACGATGGATATCTTTATCAAAATAATGTTCCCTCAAGTGTTGCGCCTGGAGATGTTGTATTTTACTACTGTCCAAGATGTGATGATAACAGGCCTTACAGCATTCATGTTGTTCTTTTCAATGGATTTGATTCATCCGGAAGGATGAAGGCCTATTCTCATAACGGAGCAAACAGCGGAAGATATGCATATCGTTATGTAACAAAAAAAGGGACTCTAAGATGCTATGATTGCGGCAGACAGATAACCACCGCCCATGTATATCACTTCAATGGAAATAATTCAAATAGCAGCATTAACCATAGACCTACCGGAGTAATCGATAGTGTAACCGGTGGTAATGGTACAGTAACTGTTGGCGGTTGGGCATTTGATACGGATGATAAAGCAAAATCAATTCAAGTACATGTCTATGTAGGAGGTCCTGCCGGCTCAGGTGCACCAGGTTATCCAATAATAGCGGATGCTTACCGGCCAGATGTCAATAGAGTATACAACGTTGGCAACAACCACGGCTTTAGTCGAACAATAAACGTTGACAGACGCGGCTCACAAAAAATATATCTTTATGCAATAGATGGACAGAATGGTCCAAATACCTATCTCGGATACAAAACCGTAAATATTTCATCACATCTTGAATTCAACTATTTAGATAGTCCCTTAAAGATGAAGGCCGGCGAAAAAAAGGATCTAAGATTTACGTTCAAGGGCGACGGTATTTATACAATGAACTACTCTGTCACTGATAGTTCAATAGCCAACATGACATCATGGGGCACTATAGATTGGTCTAAGGGAACCGGCGCAGTTACAATAAGCGCATACAAAGGAGGTTCCACAAAACTTACAATAAATCTGCTAAATAAGAATAAGCAAACTTTATATAGCAAGACCGTGGACATAGTTGTAAGCGAAGACTATAAAATTAATTTTGAAAGACATATTAATAAGACAAGAATCGGTGAAGAGTATAAGGTGGTGTTCAGTTTTTCCGGATCCAATGTAGCAATGATTGATCATGATATTTCAAATTTAAAAATTGCTGAACCTATACGTTGGGAAACAATTGATCCAAGTGCAGGTAAATATGCATTTGTCGTAAAAGGTAAGTCAGAAGGAGCTACATTCTTAACTATCAAGTTATGTGATTCAAATAGAAAAACTCTATTTAGTGATTCTGTGAGTATAATTACATATGAAACATTAGCCATTAATCTTAGTAAGGATAATGTAGAATTAGCTGTAAACGACACTGTCGAAGTCCCCTTTGTTCATAGCGGGTATGGAACATACAACATTGATGTAACTGATAATAACAGCAACCTAATAGATATTTCATTACAGAATGGAGGGGCAAATAAGGACTCAAAAGTAAAAATAACCGGAAAAAATCCAGGTAATGCAACAGTTACGATAAAACTTTCCAATTCCAGCGGAAAAACAATCGTCGAGAAAAATATAAACGTAACCGTAAAAGAAGCTCATAAAACTACCCCGGTAGACATAAAGTTCAGCCAGACATCATATACTATGGAAGAGAATACAAGACAAAAGATAGTTTTCACCTTTACAGGTGATGAAATATGTACCTTGAGCCTTGATTCAGATAATGAGTCTGCACTTAATTATGGATGGGATAATGTTGATTGGTCAAAGAGAACTGCTGAAGTATTTGTTATACCGCATTCAGCCGGAAAAAGTAAGCTCTTTGTAAAATTACTTGATAAATCAGGAAATTTACTTTTGCAGAAGAGTACAGAAATAATTGTGCCAGAAAAAGAAACTCCTGATACCAGCGAAGAACCCGATAAGGATGAAAACGAGGATGACGAACAGCCTTCAGAAGCCCATGAAGATAAGCCGGATACTCCAGATGATAATCAGGATGATGAAAAGCAAAACGAAGACGAACAGCCTTCAGAAGCCTATGAAGATAAGCCAGATACTCCAGATGATAATCAGGATGATGAAAAGCAAAACGAAGACGAACAGCCTTCAGAAGCCTATGAAGATAAGCCGGATACTCCAGATGATAATCAGGATGATGAAAAGCAAAACGAAGACGAACAGTCACAGGAGGATCAAAATCAAGACAACCAGCAGGAAGAGCCTGAAGAAGATAGTCCGGTAGATATTGATGACGAAGCCGAGGAAACTGACACATACATCAATCTTGATCAAGATGAGTACAATGTCAAAATTGGAGAATCGGGAACTATCAGAATTAAATTTGACGGAAACAATATAAGCTCACTCAAAGGCACACTAAGCCGTACAGGAGTTATTAGCGTAAAGAGTTTCAGAACCTATCGTTCTCGTGGAGAAGCTTCCATATCATTCACAGGAGTACAACCAGGAAAAATACGCATTACCGTCAAATTATTAGACGGAAGTAAAAATATCATTTGTACCAAAGATGCAACCATTAATGTTATTAAGTAATAATAACTCTATAATTAATTCACTATAATTTTTAATCTCCCATATTGGTTAAGCTTATTATCAAATAAACTAGACATCAATATGGGAGATTACAACTCTACCCCCAGTCAGACACCGAATACCAAGGTCTGCCTGGGGGTATTTTTCTCTATTGCTTCTCTATTTGAGCCAGCTTTCTCTGAAGCTCCTCAATCAAAGCTGCATCTTTTTCTTTCTGAATTAATACTTCCTTCTGGAGTTCGGATTTCATCTGCCGGAGGTCTTCGGTTTCCCGACGGAGGCCCCGGCTTCCCGTTGGAGAACTTCATTTTTTTGCCGGTGAATTCCGTTTTCCCGCAGGTAATCTTGGAATAATTTTTCCTGTTCTTCAAGTTTCTGCTTCAATTCGTCAGCCAGGAGAAAGGTTCTTTCACTTTAATTATATAGGTGCCACCATGCGGTAGCAGAAGTTATCCTTTTTTATATGCTTTCCGACATAAGGGGCCACTACGCCTATAAATCGAACAGGCCCCGTGGGGCGAATGCCCCGGGCATCGATTTCTTTCCAAAACTGCAGGCACATGTCATGGATGACGGAATAATCGCCATAGGCAAGCATGGAAAAAGCCCGTGTTGCCGGGAAAACCCTCAGATTCGGATCGTCATTGACACTTTCCGCTACGGGAATGCATGCGGTAGTCGTGGTTGCTTCCTGGTTTCCGTAGATTCCGCTTCGATAGTCATCCGAGCTAAAGGCAAATATGGGCTCCTGTCCCAGTAATCGGTAGCCCTTCGCGATACACTCTTCATGCACGGTATAATGAAACAATTCTCCATCCTCTGGGGATGAAAGCTTTTTCTCAGCACAATAACAAACGATTTCGGGCAGATCCAGAAAAGAAGACATGGGACGGCTTGTCTTGCTGCTGCGAATCTCCAATTCCTCAAGGACTCTTTGCATGCGGCTAAGTCTTTCCTTCTGCTCCTGCAAAAAATCTTTCATATCCCGCGTATTATAGTAACAGTCTGTAATCTCTGCCCGCGATAGCCCCAGTGTCTGTAAAAGCAGAAATTGTCCAACCTCAGATGCATTGTGGGCATCATAGTATCGGTAACCGGTATCCGGGTTTACACGATATGGGGTCAAAAATCCGCACTCCTCCATTCTTATGAGCGTCTTTCGGCTTACGCCGCAGGCGCGGGAAATCTCGGATATGGTAAATTCCCTCCGTTGTTTTGGATAATTCATAATATACTCCAGTCTTTCAATTGACTTGAACACGGGTGACCATGTTAAAATTATACAATCAGAATATACAGTGTCAAGAATTTCGCGAGACCGCAGCGGAGCGAAGACTGAGCGGTTTGTGCAAACCGCGGCAGAGTGAAGACTGCGGGATTCGCTTTTCACCAACCGCAGCGGAGCAAAGACTGCGGAATTCGCTTTTCACCAACCGCAGCGGAGTGAAGACCTGCAGAGATTCGGTTGGGAAGATATCTGCTGTCGCTGCGCCGAATCCCCAAAGTCTCGCGAGCAAGACTTGAAGAAGAATTCAAATAGGAGGTGAAAGGATGAAAAGAAACGTTTTAACGAAGATACTTGCCTGCCTTATGGCCATAAGTCTTGTGGGATGTCAGGCAGCACCCTCAAGCGAAACCGCCGGTGGTGATACCAAGGAAACAACTGCCAACGAGACAAAGAATGACGAGGGTTCAGAGGCGGCAACAAACGCGGTTGCAGACGAGGAATCAACGTCAACAGATGCAGTTACTGACGCGGTCACAGAAGCGGACAAGGGTGGAGAAGAGACTGATACGCCTGTATCATACAATGTTGAAGAGAAAACGCTTCCGGCCTATATCACCTCAGCGGACAACAAGAAGGATTTGAAGTTATATTTTGTAAACGGCGGCGTAATACCTTATATTTCAGCAGGTGATATTGCTGATCTTCTTCAAATGATATATGAATCTGAAAGCCCGGCCGATCCCTTCTATAAGCTTGAATACTCAACGGATGGGGATCATGCGGTATACTCCAGAGGACCCTATAAACTGGATTTCGATTTTACCAATGATACCATCAGTTTCAATGATTTCGACGCTTTCTTCAAGATGGAGAGCGGCCTGCTTGTTGACATGGTACCGCTTACCACTAATACGGCAAAACTATTCCAGCAGAGCAATTTGTCCACCGACCGATACGGAGAAGCTGTTACTTTTGACTTAAAACCCTATTCCATCGATCTTGTCTCGGATAAGGACGGGTACTACGTCCCCCTGCAGACGGTCAGCGATGTGATTTTCAGTTTCTATGGGGCCATGGCCCTATACAACGGAAACTGTGTCATCATTGCGGGAGCCCTTGATGAAGAGCTTAAGGCCTTATACCAGGATGGAAGCGGGGAATGGACCAAAGAACTGGCGGAGTTTTCCTATAATGAAACCTGCTTTGTGCTGGATTATGAATATGGCTTAAAGGAAATTCATGATATTAGCAGTTTTGACAGGCTCCTAAGTGATACTGGACTAAAGGCCGAGTTTCTCAGTGAAGATCCAGTTGTAGCAGAAGCCGCGCTTTATAAGCTGATATACCTTTATCTCGGGGATCTGCACAGCCAGTTTACCGGACTATCCTATAAGGCAGACAGAGATAAGTTCCTTGAAATTATAGATCCGGTGGGAACGGGACTCGCAGGTACGGCGCGAACGGATACCGGAGCCGATTTGCAGGCCGCAAGAGACAGCTATTATCCGGATGGGATACCCGCTTATGAGGAGGTTGGAAACACGGCCTATATTACTTTTGATGCGTTTGTCGACCGGAGTGCGGATATTGATTATTTTGCGAAGCCTACAGAAGCAGACAACTCTGGGACAGATACTATCCGCTTGATGCAATATGCCTGCCAGCAGATACTCAGGGAGGGAAGTCCTATAGAAAATGTTGTCATGGATCTCTCTCTGAACGGCGGCGGTGATACCGGTACGGCGGAATATGTAATGGCTACATTCCTGGGGCAGGCGGATTTGAGTACCAAGAATACCCTCTCAGGTGCAATGACGGATGCGGTATTTACCATAGACACAAATCTGGACGGGAAGTTTGATGAAAAGGATACACTTGCGGGGAAAGGGCTTCAGCTCTACTGCCTGGAATCTCCTTTCAGTTTCTCCTGCGGAAATCTCGTGCCCAGCGCTTTCAAGGCCTCTCATAAGGTAACTCTGCTGGGACAGGAATCCGGCGGCGGCTCCTGCGCCATTCATCCCTTATGTACGGCGGGTGGCAGCCAGTATCAAGTCTCAGGATACCGGAGATTCTCCGTAATGAAGAACGGCTCCTTCTATGATGTGGACCGGGGAGCCCAGCCTGACTACTTCATCGGCAACACCATGAAGTTCTATGACCGCAAGGGACTGACGGGATATATCAACCGTCTGTATTAAGTAATTTGATTGGATAAGGCCGGCCTTCTATCCTGGTTGAGCATAGAAATAGTGAAAAGAAGCATCAATTAAATGAAGGTGAAGGCGCAATACCCGCTCCTTCCGGGAGCAGTATAGATAGAAGTGAAGAAGGCTTCACTTGAATGGATGTGAGGGCGCAAGGCCCCTTCCTTCCTGTTGTGGAAAAAAACAATGTGAATAGATTAAAACAGCCGGTGTCTCACAAAAAGACACCGGCTGTTTTTTTGTTTACATTAAAACTTTTTTAATTTTTTTAGGGAAAAGCAAATTCCTCTCGACTATTAATATAGAAACCAAATAACAAATGTATAAAAAGTGAGGTATTGAATATGGATAAGTTGTTCTTTTCAATGGATTTGATTCATCCGGAAGGATGAAGGCCTATTCTCATAACGGAGCAAACAGCGGAAGATATGCATATCGTTATGTAACAAAAAAAAGGGACTCTAAGATGCTATGATTGCGGCAGACAGATAACCACCGCCCATGTATATCACTTCAATGGAAATAATTCAAATAGCAGCATTAACCATAGCATTCACAGGAGTAAAACCAGGAAAAATACGCATTACCGTCAAATTATTAGACGGAAATAAAAATATCATTTGTACCAAAGATGCAACCATTAATGTTATTAAGTAATAATAACTCTTTAATTAATTCACTATAATTTTTAATCTCCCATATTGGTTAAGCTTATTATCAAATAAACTAGACATCAATATGGG
>JAILCB010000138.1 GCA_024680595.1 Lachnospiraceae bacterium
TTTTTCAGTTGTAAATGATGGCCGCAATCGCTATATTAAATTGATACATTCAGATTGCGGAGAGGTAGAAATGAATCGTTTCAGGGAAAAGTATATCGGTGACCGGGCATTTTACAAGATGCTCCTGACAGTTGCAGTGCCGATCATGGTTCAGAATGGCATTACGAACTTTGTAAACCTTCTGGATAACATCATGGTAGGGCGTGTGGGAACGGAGCAGATGTCCGGCGTTGCCATCGTGAACCAGATCATGTTCATTTATTTTCTGTGCCTGTTCGGAGCCCTGTCGGGTCCGGGCATTTTCACGGCGCAGTATTACGGTTACAAGGATGACAAAGGAATTCAGTATACCTTCCGCTACAAGATGTGGATCGGACTGATCGTCACTGCCATTGCCGTGGCAATCATGTATTTCGGGGGCCGGGACCTGATCAGTCTTTACTTAAATGAAAGTAGTTCGGGCGGGGACCTGAATGCGACTCTGGAGTACGGCCTGGGCTATATGAGGCTTCTATTCCTTTCGATGCCGTTCGTGTTTGTGTCATTTTCCTACTCCAGCACACTGCGTGAATGTGGTGAGACAGTGGTGCCCATGCGCGCAGGCCTGGCGGCGGTATTCGTGAATCTGGTATTCAATTATCTGCTGATCTACGGCAGACTCGGATTCCCGGAAATGGGCGTGTACGGGGCTGCGATCGCAACGAATATCTCCAGAGTCGTGGAATGTCTGATCATCACGGTATGGCTGCATACACACAGTAAACAGCATACCTATGTCCGCGGCCTCTATAAGAGCCTCGGGGTGCCGTTTGACAAAGTGAAAAAGTTCTTCATCACGGGGGCTCCTCTTCTGGTGAACGAAACGCTGTGGGCAACGGGTATATTTCTGTTGAATCAGGCCTACTCCCTGAGAGGACTGAATGTTGTGGCCGGCCAGAATATTGCCAACACGATCAATAATGTATTCAACATCGCCTTCCTGGCTCTGGGAGATTCGGTGGCTATCATCGTGGGACAGCTTCTGGGGGCAGGAAAGATGAAGGAAGCGAAGGATACGGACAACAAGATCATCGCATCTTCCTTTATGATCGGCTGCGTTGTCATGGTGCTCATGGTCATCACTGCGCCGCTGTTTCCGCAGCTGTACAATACAAATGATGAGGCGAAACATCTGGCCACGATGTTTCTGATCGTACAGGGTTTTGCAACGCCGAAGGAAGCATTTCTGCATTCCTCCTATTTCACCTTGAGGTCGGGTGGCAAGACGATCATCACCTTCTTTTTCGACAGTGTTTTCATGTGTGTGATCAGCGTGCCTCTGGCATTTGCGCTCAGCCGCTTTACGCAGATGAATGTGATCGCGATCTTTGCCATTGTGCATGCGGCAGACCTGATCAAATGTGCGGTCGGGTATATTCTTGTAAAAAAGAATGTCTGGATGAAGAACATCGTCGCGTGACGGTTGCATTTTGTATTTTTGTCAGTATATAATGACGTAGCATTGCGCAGCGCAATTGCCGCCGCGCAGTGCTTTTTCGGATATGGGAAACACATTATTTTTATCACATATTATTTGTAACACATCTTGAAACAGTGCTTTTGGCGCAGAAGGAATATGATTATGTCACAGGAAACAATTCATGCAGCGCTTCTGGGATTCGGAACCGTAGGTACCGGCGTGTACAAGGTCCTGAAAAACCAGGAGTCTGAGATGCAGCAAAAACTTAATACGAAGCTGGTTCTTGATTCGATCCTGGTCAGGGATATCAGGAAATATGAGAGCCGGGTGAGTGATCCGTCGATTCTCACAACATCATTTGATTCGATCCTTGAGAACCCGCAGATCGAGATCGTCATAGAACTGATGGGCGGGATCGAGCCGGCGTACACTTACATCCGCAGTGCGCTTGAAGCCGGCAAGAATGTGGTGACGGCCAACAAGGATCTGATCGCTGACAAGGGCGGTGAACTGTTCCAGGTCGCCGAGGAGAATCATGTAGAGCTTCGCTTTGAGGCGGCTGTGGCCGGAGGGATTCCGATCATCAGTCCCCTGAAGAACAGCCTTGCCGGCAATGAGATCCATCAGATCATGGGCATTGTCAACGGGACTACAAACTATATCCTCTCAAAGATGACCGATGAGGGAATGGATTACGTAGATGCTCTGGCAGAGGCGACCGAGCTGGGTTATGCGGAAGCAGACCCCACCGCAGATGTCGAGGGCTATGATGCCGGAAGAAAGATCGCGATCCTTGCAACGATCGCATTTCACACCAGAGTGACCTTCCGCGATGTCTACACGGAAGGCATTACCAAGATCACTTCGAAGGATATTTCCTACGCGAAGGCTCTGGGCTGGGTCATCAAGCTCATCGCGCTTGCGAAGCATACGGACGAGGGGATCGAAGTGAAGGTGCATCCGATGCTGATCCCGGAGAACCATCCGATGGCGTCTGTGAGCGGATCTTACAATGCAGTATTTGTCCATGGAGACGCCGTGCAGGATGTCATGTTCTACGGAAGAGGAGCCGGGGAACTGCCGACAGCAAGCTCGGTGGTCGGTGATATTTTCTCCGTGGCGCGCCGTATTCTGGACCATTCACAGGGATCGACCAAGGATAATGTATACCGGAATATCCCGATCAAACGCATTGAGAACACGAAGTCGAAGTATTTCCTGCGCATGGAGGTGGAAAATAAACCCGGCGTGCTTGCGACGATCGCCAGCATTTTCGGCAACAATTCCGTTTCTATTGAGCAGGTGATCCAGAAGAATAAAGTCGGGTCAAATGCAGAGCTTGTCATTGTCACCAGCTGTGTCAGGGAGAGGCACATTACCGATGCGCTTCTGATCCTGAATTCCAGCAGTGTGGTCAGCAAGACAGCATCTATGATCCGGGTTTACTGATCTGGCAAAAACAGAAAAACAGGAAAAGTAAGAGAAGCTAGAAAACAGGAAAAGCTGGAAAAACCAGAAAAGCTGGAAAACCAGAAAAGCTGGAAAAGCCAGAAAGCTGGAAAAGCTGGAAAAGCCAGAAAAGCTGGAAAAGCCAGAAAAGCCTGAAAACCCAGGGGCTTCCGGTCATTCAAGTCAGCCGGCAAATAGGTGGGCCCTATAGGTCTCATTAACATTACCTGGAATATAGGAAATAATACCATAAGGACGGATCAAACAGAAAGTATGAATTATCTAATCAAACCTCTTGAGGATTTAGGAATATATGAAGATTTAAACCGGGTCATTGCCCCCGGGGGCATTGTGGAGCTGGAGGGCTGTATCGATTCCGAGAAGTCCCATATGGCAGCGGGATTAAAGCAGGATGCCCGCTACAAGATCATTATCACACAGGACGAAATAAAGGCCAGGGAGATCCTTTCAGATTCCGCCCTTTATTCCGATAATGTGGTCTATTATCCTGCCCGGGATCTCATCTTTTACCAGTCCGACATGAACGGAAATCTATTGACCAGGGAGCGCATGAATTGTGTGAGGACAGTGCTGGAGGCTCCTAATGCTGTCATAATTACTACCTTTGATGCCCTTATGGAAAAAATACCCGGCCTTTCCCTGATACAGGATCACATCCTTTCATTAAATAAGGAGTCACAGATCGAACCGGATGAATTGGCCTGCAGGCTTGTGGCCATGGGCTACGAGAAGGCCTCCCAGGTGGAGGAAACAGGACAATTCGCCATCCGGGGCGGAATTGTAGATATTTTCTCCCTCACGGAAGAAAATCCCTTTCGAATCGAGCTCTGGGATGATGAGGTGGATTCCATACGCTCCTTTGATGCGGTCAGCCAGCGTTCCATAGAGGATCTGGAGGAAATTAGGATTTATCCCGCATCCGAGCTGGTCCTAAATGAAGAGGAGAGGGAAGAGGGACTGGAGCGGATTTCGGAAGAATTTGAAAAGCAATACAGTATGCTCCGCAAGAATATGAAGACAGAGGAGTCCTTCCGGCTGAAGACTACAGTTGAGGAATTTACGGAGCAGATGAGATCGTTTGGCGGAGCCGCCGGAACTGCCGGCTACGCAGGATTTTTCTTTTCCAGACTGTATTCCTTTCTGGACTTCTTTGATCCCGGGGAAACGGTACTTTTTTTGGATGATGCATCCCGTATTATCGAGAAGGGCTCTGCCGTGGAGCAGGAGTTTAGGGAAAGCATGACGGCCCGTTTGGAGAAGGGGTATTCCCTGCCGGGCAACACGGACATTCTATATTCCCTGGAGACCATTTTTGACAGGATCCAGGATTTTCCCTGCCTTGCCATGGCTACGATTCTGCAGAAGCAGTCTGTGTATAAGCCTAAGGCCCGCTTTCAGGTCAATGTGCATTCGGTCAATTCCTATAATGGATCCTTTGATGCCCTTGTCTCCGATCTGAAGAGGTACAGAAAGAATAAATACAAGGTTGTTCTGCTTTCCGGTTCGGTAACCCGGGCTAAAAGGCTGGCGGCGGATTTAAATGATAATGAGATTCCTGCTTTCTATTCTGAGAATGCAGATAGGGATATGAAGTCTGCGGAGATTGTTACAGCTTACGGAAGCATAAGGCAGGGCTTTGAATATCCGGACATTCACTTTGCCATTATTTCGGAAACAGACATTTTCGGTGTCAGGAAGAAGAAAAAGCGCAAGCGCAGAAGCTATGAGGGAGAGCGGATTGCCAGCTTTACGGACTTGAAGCTGGGAGACTATGTAATTCATGAGAATTATGGCCTGGGTCAGTATGACGGGATCCAGCATATTGATATTGACGGGGTGACCAGGGATTATGTGAAGATAAGTTACCGGGACAAGGCCTCTGTTTATGTTATAGCCTCGAATCTGGATGTACTTCAGAAGTATGCTTCCAAGGATACCGAGAAGAAACCGAAATTAAATAAGCTAGGCACCCAGGAGTGGAAGCGGACCAGGGACAAGGTCAGGGGCGCGGTGGGTCAGATCGCCAAGAAACTGGTGGATCTCTATTCCCTGCGCCAGCAGGCCACCGGCTTTGTCTACGGACCGGACACCGTGTGGCAGAAAGAGTTTGAGGAACTCTTCCCCTATGAAGAAACAGAGGATCAGAATTTAGCTATTGAGGCCGTGAAGAGGGACATGGAAAGTAATAAAATCATGGACCGGCTCATATGCGGGGATGTGGGGTTCGGAAAAACGGAGGTCGCTATCCGGGCCGCTTTCAAGGCGGTTCAGGAGAGTAAGCAGGTGGCCTTCCTGGTGCCCACTACTATTCTGGCAGAACAGCATTATAATACCTTTGTCCAGAGGTTGAAGAATTTTCCTATGAAAATAGACCTCCTTTGCCGTTTCCGCACGGCAGCAGAGCAGAGGAAAACCATTGGGGACCTGAAGAAGGGTTTGGTGGACATCGTTGTGGGTACCCATAGGCTCCTTTCAAAGGATGTGGGGTTCAAGGATTTGGGCCTCCTTGTTATTGATGAGGAGCAGCGCTTCGGAGTAACCCACAAGGAGCGTATTAAGGAGATGAGGAATAATGTGGACGTGCTTTCACTTACCGCTACACCTATTCCCCGGACGCTTCATATGAGTCTGGTGGGTATTCGGGATATGAGTGTGCTGGAAGAAGCACCGGAGGACCGGCTTCCCATCCAGACCTTTATCATGGAGTATAGCAGTGAAATGGTGAGGGAGGCCATCACCAGGGAACTGGCCAGAGGAGGACAGGTATATTATGTATATAATAGAGTCAACGATATAGCGGATGTGGCGGCGGATCTCCGGGAGATGATTCCCACTGCTAATATTGAATACGCCCATGGACAGATGAAGGAGAGGGAGCTGGAGGATATCATGAGCGAATTCATCAATGGAGAGATTGATGTCCTTGTTTCTACCACCATCATTGAGACCGGTCTGGATATTCCGAATGTGAATACTATGATTATTCAGAATGCCGACAAAATGGGATTAAGTCAGCTATATCAGCTGAGAGGCAGGGTAGGGCGTTCTAATCGCACGGCCTATGCCTTCCTCATGTATCAGCGGGACAAGCTCTTAAAGGAGACGGCAGAGAAGAGGCTTTCCGCCATCCGGGAATTCACGGAGCTGGGGAGCGGTTTCCGAATCGCCATGAAGGATCTGGAAATCCGGGGCGCGGGAAATGTGCTGGGGGCGGAGCAGAGCGGCCATATGGAGGCCGTGGGTTACGACCTCTATTGCAAGATGCTGGATCTGGCCGTGAAAGAGGAGAAAGGAGAAAAGATTCAGCCCATCTTTACCACCACCATTGATATCGATGCGGATGCTTTCATTCCGGATAAATATGTAAAGAACGAAAACACCAAGCTGGATCTCTATCGCAGAATTGCAGGTATCGAGACGGAGGAGGAAGCGGAGGATATGAGGGAAGAGCTCACCGACCGTTTTGGCGAGGTCCCGGCCAGCGTGACCAATCTCATTGAAATTGCCCTGGTAAGGCAGAAAGCACACAAGGTATATGTGGAGAATCTGTCGGGAAAGGACAATCATATTACTTTTTACATTTTTGAGAAAGCCAATCTGAATCCCGGCAATATTGAACCCCTTTTAAATCATTTCGACGGAGCTCTAAGTATACGTACTACCGGTAAGCCCCTATTCATTTATAAATATGGCAGGGGAGAAAAGCATGACTTCATAAGGACGGCAGGGGAGGTGCTGGACCAGATGCAAATCCTCCTGGACTGAAAGGAGAAATTGAACTTAAGCCGATTTTTTTCGGGAGGGGTTAAAGTTCCTCCTGAAACGAGACACAAAGCATCCTGCTTTTATGAGCAAGGAGCGAACCGGGTTACGAATGAGACCGCTCAACTAAATAATCCTTGTTTCATATATTTTTTTGGGAAATGCGAATTACTTCTTTATTATTTCCTAATTATATCCGATAAATATATCATCAGGGATTGATATAACCGTCAAGGACGACGTGTCACGGAAGACATATGTTCCAAAAGAATGAGATAATGGAGTAGCTTTATTTTCGTTTGCTTTCTGCTGCTCAAAAAATTCTTTTGAAAGCATGTGTCTTTTTTGCGCCCAAAATTTGGGCAGTTGCAATATTTTTAACAGGAGGGGTTATGAAGATTGCAGACAGTAACATTATGATGTCGTCCGATCGACAATATCGAGAGTTCGGCGGGATGAAAAGAGGAGGCGGAGAGAATAGTTCTATATTCTTTGGCGCCTTAAAGGAGAATTCGGACAGGATGGACTTATCCCAGAATGAAGAAGAAGCCGCTTCTCTGGGCATAAGCTATGACAAATCCGGCTTTTCCGATTATGGGAAGGAAACCGGGGCTGTTCGGGGCTCCTCCTTTCTGCCGACAGGAGCCCAATCCATGGTGGACTTCCGGAACAGCCTGCTAATCGCCATTCTGGAGAGATTAAGCGGGAATTTTCTAAAGCTGGATACAGGGCAGGGAGTGGCCAATACTGACTACAGTAATATTAATTCACTCCTTTCCGGTAGGGGCGGACAGACAGAGGCCTTCTATTATGAGGAAGAGAATGTCTCCTTTCAGACCAGGGGACAGGCGGTGACAGAGGACGGGAGAACCATTGAATTCAATCTGGATCTGGAGATGTCCAGGACCTTTATTGAGTACACTTCCTTAAATCTTCCGGGGACTTCTGCCGCCATGAGGGATCCCCTGGTTATCAACGTGGGAGCCGGCATTACCACCCTTTCCGACCAGAAATTTCTGTTTGATCTGGATGCGGACGGGACTAGGGAGGAAATTTCGACTCTGGGAAGGGGCTCAGGTTTTCTGGCTTTAGACCTGAATGAGGACGGTATCATCAATGACGGTTCGGAACTCTTTGGGACCCAGAGCGGGGACGGCTTTGCAGATTTGCGCAAGTATGACAGTGATGGAAATGGCTGGATCGATGAGAATGATCCTATTTTTGAAAAACTAAAGGTCTGGTACAAGAATGAGGATGGAGAGGATAGTCTAATCGATCTGAAAGCAGCGGATGTTGGGGCAATATACCTCGGAAGTCAGGGCACAGACTTTTCTCTGCTGGGAGCCTTGGGACAGGAGAACGGCCGCATTCGCTCTACAGGATTTTTTCTAAGAGAAAGTGGGGGAATGGGCACAGTCCAGCATGTGGACCTGGCCACAGGAAGTGCTGACAGTTCATCCGGCTTGGGCGATATCCTATCGAATTCAGAGGGTGAGGCTCTGACATTAGAAGGCATTAGCGTTTTTGCTTTCCAGGAAAGAAATATATCCCGGAGTAATAGTCAAAGTAGGGAGAAGGAACTTTCTGATGCCATTAAAAGCAGGAAGGAAAAGATTGACCAGATGATAGCAGAAGCTGCTGAAAGGAGAAAGGAGACCCAGGAGCAGATTGCTATTGCTGCAGAAAAGAGAAAGGAAGAAAGGGACCAGATTGCGTCCTCGGCGCAGAAGAATAAGGAGGCCAAAGAGCGTATAGAGGCCATGGCGGCAAGGAGAAGAGAGTCCATAAAGGAATCCCGGTCCCGTAGTATGAAGTCGGCAGAGAAGAAGGAAGAGAACCTGAAGCGTGCCTATGAGAGCAGCCAGAGGCGAAAGGAAGTATTTTTACAGGCGGCGGAGAAGGGAGAGATGCAGAGACAGTTTCTGGAGAATTCCCTAAATGAAAAGGAAGTTGAAGTAAGTAGGCAGGATGCGGCCTGGAACAGGAAGTCCTCCTCGGGAGTGGCTGATGAGCCTCTTCCACAGGATTATCTCGACAGGCTTTTTGAAGATCGTCCGCCACTTGCCGTATAGAAGATTATTAATTTGATATCACCTTTAATATAGGGCGGTGCCCTGGGAGAAGTATTTCTCTCAGGGCATTGTCTCATTATTGGGCATGAATATGCTTAGGGAATTCCGCTATATTCATTTTGGACAAGGCATTGGAAGAGGCGGTACCCATACGGATGAATATGCTTAGGGAATTCCGCTATATTCATTTTGGACAAGGCATTGGAAGAGGCGGTACCCATGCGGATGAATATGCTTAGGGGATTCCGCTATATTCATGTTGAACAAGGCATTGGAAGAGGCGGTACCCATGCGGATGAATATGTATAGGGATTTGCGCTACATTCACCTGGCATAATTAGAGATGGATTGTGCTGAGGAGAGCCGGGAAAAGAAAGCGCTGTTTGGAATGTATTCTTTTCACCTTGGAAAATGTTGATTTTATAAGGAATTCGGTGTTCACAAATTCTTCACAAAAAAAATTAGCACTCACCTATTGACAGTGCTAACAATTGGGTGTATAACATACACAGAACACGAGATAAGGTGTTCGGAAGGCAGTCCCAAAAGGGATTGCCCGAGAAAATAACAATAACCCATTTCGGTTAGGATTGTATATTATGTCTGCGGTAAACCGCAGAGGATTAAAGGAGGTTATCATGATGTTAGTACCTAGTATTTTTAATGACAATTTTGCGGATGATTTTTTCAATGATTTCTTTGACTTCCCTAAGACCAGAAGGGTTGCCCCTTCCCGTAACATGGCTACCGTCAT
>JAILCB010000030.1 GCA_024680595.1 Lachnospiraceae bacterium
ATTCATGGCGTCCCTGGACACGAAGTAGGCTATGGTACGCTTGACTTGGGCCGGACAGGACAGGTTCAGGCAGCGGATATCCGCAGTATCCGGCTCCCTGTATAGCTTCTGCCCGCAGATAGGGCAGTTCTCCGGGGCCCGATAAACTTGATTAGGCTCCTTAACGCAGCCATTGAGCTTAGGGATGATTTCCCCACTCTTAAAGATTCGGTACTCTCCCCCGATTCCAATCTTCATTTCCTGAATATAATCCTGGTTATGCAGGGTCACATTGGAGACATTAGTGCCGCAGAGCCTGGCGGGCTTTCCGGTCCCCCTATCGTGGACCTGACCCACAAAGGTCAGCTTCCCCGTCCGGCCCACATCCGCAATAATATTATCCATGACCACAATCCGCTCTTCCGGCGGATACTTATAGGCAATATGGCCGGCAGAATACTTGCTGCCTGCCGGAAAATCCTGTCTCCAAAGAGTGTGGTCCACCTTAACCACGGCTCCATCCAGATCAAAAGGCAGGCTTCCCCTTAATTCCCCGATTTCATCGATGGTGGAAAGGACTTCCTCTGCAGTTTTACAGGCTTTATGCCAAACCACGGGAACCCCCTGCCTGGAAAGATTATCCAGGGCATTCACATGACTTTCCATGAAGTCTGCGGGTCCGTCCTGTACATTGAAAATGAAGATGCGAAGGCCCCGCTTTTTGGTGAGGTAGGGATTAAGGAGCCGTAGTGTTCCCGCCGCCAGGTTTCTGGGGTTGGCCGCCGCCTTCTTGCCCGCCGCCTCCTGCTCTTCATTAAATCGTTCAAAGTCCTCATGGGACATGTAGACCTCTCCCCGAAGCTCCAGATAGCCGAAGGGCAGGTCAATTTCCTTGGGAATATCGGGAATCACCAGGGCATTGGCGGTCACGTCCTCCCCAATAAGTCCGTCCCCCCGGGTCTCCGCCAGAGCCAGTCTCATCCTTCCATCCGCGCCCTCATAGCGGAGAGTCAGACTCACCCCGTCAATCTTGCATTCCACCGAGAATGTGGCCTCGGGATGGCGTTCATGAACCTTGTCAATCCAGGCCGTCACCTCTTCCTTGGTGAAAACGTCCTGAATACTCAGCATGGGAACATTATGGGTGACCTTAATCCCCGCCTCCCTCTTCACGGTGCCGCCCACTTTTTGAGTGGGAGAATCCGGTCCAATCCACTCAGGATGCTCCTTCTCCGCCTGCTTAAGGCTCTGCATCAGCTGATCATATTCATAATCAGAAATCTCAGGAGCGTCCTGATTATAATAAAGCTCCATATGTCGGTCGATTTCTGCCTTTAACTTGTCATATTCCTGCCGAGTCATATCTTCCTCCATCCCAATACATGGAAATTTATAACTTTCCGAATGCGCAAGGAACCGCATTCGGAAATCCCTCGCTTCCCGCGGGACACGCCCGCAGCGAAAAAATCACATTCTCCGCCTCAGCTTCCATCATCCCAGTCCCGCTGCCCTCCTGAGTGAGGCCAGCTCCTCATGGGAAAGCAGCCTTTCTCCCTGCTTTAGGGCAATTCATTCCAGCCCCGCTGCCCTCCTGAGTGAGGCCAGCTCCTCATGGGAAGCAGCCTTTCTCCCTGCTTTATGGCAATTCATTCCAGTCCCGCTGCCCTCCTGAGGGAATCCAGCTCCTCATGGGAAGCAGCCTTTCTCCCTGCTTTAGGGCAATTCATCCCAGTCCCGCTGCCCTCCTGAGGGAATCCAGCTCCTCATGGGAAAGCATCCATTCCCCTGCTTCACGGCAATTCATCCCAGTCCCGCTGCCCTCCTGAGTGAGGCCAGCTCCTCTCCTGAAAGCAGCCTGCCCTCCCCGGGTTTCAGGCCCTCCAAAGTTATATTAACAAAGCGGACCCTCTTCAAATCCTTTACATGATGGCCGAAATATTCCGCCATCCGCCGAATCTCCCGGTTCATCCCCTCCGTCAGAACACAGCGGAATTGACATTTGCCCATCCTTTCAATCCGACAGGGAGCACTAAGCCTCTCCTTTCTGTCCGCATCCGCATTCCTGCCTGGGCCGGAATTTCTGACATTATCATGCCTGCCTGGGTCCGAGATACTGACATTCGCTTTCCTGCCTGGGCCGGAATTTCTGACATTATCATGCTTGCCTGGATCCGAGATACTGATATTCGCTTTCCTGCCTGGGCCGGAACTCCAATTCCTACCCTCTCTGTCGGATTCAGCACCGCCATCTCTCCGCCTACCGTGTCCAGCCGAGTCCGCATCCGCACCAGCCCCATCTTCCTGCTTTCCCATATCAACAGATAACAGGGGCAGATTCCCGGCCGCCATCCTTTGCAGAACCTCATCCGAAACCGGATCAGACAGCGTCACCTCATATTCCTTCTCGTGACCAAAACGCCCCTTCAGGAGACCATTTACCAGAGAGCCATCATTAGTGAGAAGGATAATCCCCTCCGAATCCTTGTCCAGACGGCCAATGGGATAGATGCGGCCAATCTCCCGCATTAATTCAGAAAGCTCGTCAATCTGTCCAGCCTCCATCTTCTTCCTGACACCGCCGTCCTCTCCCGACACCTCGCCTGAAGACTCCGAAGACCCTTCCAAATCCCTGGCCCCTATCCTCTTCCTGACACCGCCGTCCTCACCTGAAGACTCCGAAGCCCCTTCCGCATCCATAGCCCCTGTCCTATCCAGCCATTGTCGAACCGCATCCAATATACTATTCTCTTTCTCGCCCTGATTCACGGTAGAAGAAACCGTCCCCCTTTCCTTATAGAAAGCAAGAACAATCCTTTTCACCTCTTCCGGACTCCGGACTGGAACTCCATCCAGACGAATATCCTCCCTGCCAGAAACCTTCTGCCCCATGACAGCAAGCTGTCCGTCCACAGAAACTCTTCCCTCACATAAATAGCGGTCTGCTTCCCTTCTGGAGCAGACCCCTGCAGATGCGAGATAGCGGTTCAATCGAATTTCAGCCCTAGGCTCATCCATCATAACCATCTTTCCCCATTATTAACATCCTTAAAACTCAAACTTCCAACCAATTTCCGCCAATTTCAGATGCATATCAATTTTGCGGAACATATTAATCTTGATAAAAGGCTTTTGCAGTGAGTCTACAGCCCCATGTTCAAAAGCCCTGGCCTTGGTCATCACAGAAACATCATTCATGGTAAGAAGAACAGGCAGATTCTCAAAGCCCGGCAAAGCGTGAATCTTCTCCATACAGCTTGTTCCATCCATATCCGGCAAATGAGTATCCATGAGAATCAAATCCGGCTTAAAGGACTTGGCCTTCTCAACAGCTTCCTCACCGGAAGCTGCTGTTTCCAGCTCATACCTGTCCCCTGCCAGTTTAACCGCCTCATCCAGAATAGTGGGCATATCATCCACAACCAATACCTTTTTACTCATCTCTCCTCCCCCCTTCTAATAAATAACTCAGGGTTCCCCCTTTTTCCTTAGATAATTCGATACTTCCACCCCTCAATATAGTCATACGCAAATTATATCGCTTATTGACTTAAGCCCCTTCCCTAATTCAGAACCCCTTAATGCACTTAGATAGGTAATCTCTGTATACCGGAAATTTGAGGCCGGCCTCTGGCATTTCACGTTTCCCAAAACTTGCGCCCAGAAAGTGATTTCCTAAGCCCTTCTCTGCTTCCGCATTTCATGCGTTCAATTTCTTAAACCGCTCGGCCTCAGCCTTATTCTTCTCCTTATCCAGATAGGTCTTGCGCTCCTTGCCGCTCAAGAGGCGTGCGATATTACCTCTGTGCTGCCAGAAAGCCAGGGCTCCCAGAATAAAGAGCACGATATACATTTCATTCAGTGCCGCCTGATCCATCACACCGAATTGTCTCCAGCCCATCTGTCCCAGAATGACGCATTCAATGAAAAGTCCCACCCAT
>JAILCB010000155.1 GCA_024680595.1 Lachnospiraceae bacterium
ATACAAATGGAGAGCATAAGGTATACGTTGTATATAAAATATCTTATTCAAAATTTAAGATTATCGATGAGGCTACTTTTACAATTTCTAATATTGATAATATATCTCCTAAGATTGGTTCGGTGGAGTTTACAGGTGAAACCGGATGGGAGAAGGGATTGGCCAAGGCAAAGCTTATTATGAAGGATTGCCTGGATAGAGAGTCCGGTCTTCCTGCCAATCCCTATCTTTTTCTAAAGGAAGAGGAAGCAAAGAAATATATGGACAGCGAGGGGAACTGGAATCGGGGTGCCCTGACTGGCTGGCAGTCTTCCAATGAATTTGAGGTGAATGAGAATGGGACATATTATTGCCTTCTAAGGGATAATGTTCAGGGAATTGACAGCAGATACTATAACGTTAAAGGATTTGACGGGGAGCCTCCTGAAATAAAGTCAGCTACGGCAGAGCTAAAAGAAGTTTCGGGTGCATATGGGAAATATGCGCTTGTCACAGTAGTGGCGGAGGATAAAATCTCTGGCCTGGCGGATGAGCCCTATTCCTTTGGAGATGAGGTTATGTGGCAGAAGTCGCCGGAATATAAGGCGGAAGTGAATGGGTCTCTAGTAATACAAGTAAAAGATAGGGCCGGAAATGTGGCTCAGACAAATGTGGAGATAAAAGGGGTAGATGCAGCTGCTCCGGATATGAAGCTCTCGGAAGAGCAGGAAGCCAGTAACAGCGCCAATCTTCGTATCAAAATACATGCGGAGGATGCTGATTCGGGAATAGCGCTTATCTCTTATTTGAATGAGGGAACCGGTATACCTATAGACTTGAAAAACTTAAGGCAGCAGGACGGCAGCGGCCCTAAGTCTGCTGATACAGAGGTCTTAATCAAAAATAATGGCAAATATATCTTCTATGTGACAGATATAGTTGGCAATACAAGGGAAGAGCGTTTGAATGTGGTGAAAATCGTTAAAGAAGTCCAGGTAGACAAGGGAGGTTCGGACAGCGGTTCAGACAGCGGAGATTCAGAAGATGGAGATTCAGAAGGCGGAAGCGGCGGCTCCGGGAGCGGAAAGAAAGACGGCTCCGGAAGCGGGAGCTCCGGGAGCGGAAAGAAAGGCGGCTCCGGAGGCGGATCGGGAAGTGGAAGCGGCGGCTCCGGGAGCGGGAGCGGCAGCTCAGGCGGTGGTTCCAGTGTGGTTACCCCTGTGAACCCCGGAAGCGGTTCCGGAGGAAATAAAGATGTAGGTTCTGGGGAATCTATAGGCGTCAAAAAACCCGGAGATGACAATCCTTCTGATTCCGGCGGAAATGGCAATGGAAAGGGAAATGGCGGCTCCGGAGATTCTGCCGGCGGAAAGGGAGGAACAGGAAACGGAAGTGGAAACGGAAGTGGAAGTGGCGGGACCGGTGGTTCAGGAGATAATTCAGCCGGTAAAGCAGGCTCAGGCGGTTCCTCGGGGAAAAATGGAAATTCCTATGGCTCAGGGAAAACGGGAGCTACGTCCTCTGCTAAAGGCAAAAAGGGCCTATCTGGGAATGGGTCCGCTTATCTAATTGTGGATGATGATACAAGCCGAAAAAAGAAAGGGGTTTCAGGAAACGGCCTGTCTGAAAATGGACTTGGTTTTGGGGATGGTTCCGACAAGGGAGAAGAGAATGGAGATGGTCTCTATGCCTGGGAGGACGAGGAATATACAATTGATGACTATTTGGCAGGTCAGGATATTAGGGCCACTGAGGAAGAACTGGATGCAGAGGCCTTGAAGGAAGATAAGGAAAAAGGCAGTCAAACCGGAATCATCATTGTTATCGTGCTTTTGCTTCTCTTATTAGTTCTTATAGTGCTCTTTGTGCTTTATCGTATGGGCAAGATAGAGCTGCCCTTCCTCAATAGAAATAAGGATGAAGATTCAGAGGATGATGAAGACGATTACGATATGGGAGGCTATGATATGTGAGGGTTATAATGAAATAGAATGGGGTAAGACTTGACGAACTTCAAAAGATGTGTGAATATATGACACATGAAATCTAAGGCGGAGAAAGAAAAGCAGGATGTCCAGAAGGATATCAAAAAGGATATAGCACAGGGCGAATTTAAGCGCGTTTATTTGCTCTATGGTAAAGAGGAATTTCTTCGTCATTCCTACAAAAGGCAATTGATGAAAGCCATTGTGCCGCCTGGCGACACCATGAATACGGCTGTTTTCTCACAGGATGAGGTGGATTGCGCAAGGATCATCGATCTCTCGGAAACAATGCCGTTTCTGTCGCCGAGGCGGCTTATTGTCATAGAGGACAGTAAGCTTTTCAAGCAGTCGGCGGAGGACAGTTTTGTAGACTACATTAAAGGCAACATTCCTAGGGAAACTGTTTTCATATTTGATGAAAAAGAGGTTGACAAGCGTAATAAGCTCTATAAGGCAGTCGCCTCTTCCGGCTATGTAGGGGAAGTGGAAGCGCCGCAGGAATCTACTTTGAGGAATTGGGTGCGTGGCTATGTAGATAAGCAAGGGAAGAGAATTCAGAATTCAGCCATAAGTCTTTTGCTATCCCGTATTGGCATGGATATGCTGACCTTAAGGAATGAAATGGAAAAGCTCATTTCCTACGTGGGTGAGAGGGCTGATATTTGGGATAGGGATGTGGAGGAGATTTGTTCTGACCTGGCCTCTGATGTAATCTTTGCCATGGTGGATGCAATTGCTGACGGCAGGGGTAAGGCTGCTATGGATTTGTATTATGAGCAGGTTCAGTTTAAGGATGCGCCTATTCTGTATCTGACCCTGCTGGCCAGGGCTTTTCACAATATTCTAAAGGCAAAAGAGGTCGAGGGACGGCGTTTAAGCGCACGGGAAGCTTCAGCTATAATAGGAATTCCGCCCTTTGCCGTAAGCAAGTACTATGCAATTGGAAAAAAGTTCTCCTATTCAGATTTGAGCCGGGCAATCGGTGACTGTCTGGATGCCATTGAGGATGTGAAGGCAGGCAGAATGAATGATAAACTGGCAGTCGAATTGATTATCATACGTTATTCGGGGAGAAAAGCCGGGAGGTGACTATGCGGGAAAAGCCGGTCAAGGGAGAAATATATAGGCATTTTAAGGGGGCTTTGTATGGTATAATTACCCTTGCTACCCATACAGAGACCTATGAGGAATTGGTGGTTTACTGTCCCCTAGAGGAACCGGAAAAGGTTTTCGCCCGTCCCCTTACCATGTTTATGAGTGAGGTGGATAAGGAGAAGTATCCGGAGGTTACGGCAGTCTACCGTTTTGAAAAGGTGGATAAAGAGCCATTACAGGGGACGGCGGGCCGGAGATACGGGCCGGATGAGGAATTGCTTGCCCATTCTTTCCATGAGGATAGGATCCCGGCTCTTTCTGCCGATAAACCTGAGACAGTAGGACCTGCATCGGAGAGCAAGGAGATTTCTCCTGCCACGGGGAGCGGGGAGATTTCACCTGCATCGGAGAGCAAGGAGGTTTCCCCTGCCACGGGGAGCGGGGAGGTTTCCCCTGCATCGGAGAGCAAGGAGGTTTCCCCTGCCACGGGGAGCGGGGAGATTTCACCGGATTCGGAGAGCAGAGAGATTTCACCGGCTCTTTTGGAATTTTTGGATGCGGACACTTGTGAGGAAAAGCTGGATGTCCTATATCACATAAGGAATCAATTAACAGATGAACTCATTGATGCCATTGCGGTCTCCATGGATACAGAAATTAGGGAAGGGGATATCTGGGGGCGATATGAGGAATTGAGGTCCCATTTACTCACCACCATCAAATACGAGGGAAGTAGATTACGATAGAGAGGAAATTATGAAGCATATTACAGTTGCAATTCCATGCTACAATTCACAGGATTACATGCGCCGGGGCATCGAATCCGCCATTAGCGGCGGTGAAGATGTGGAGGTTTTGATTGTGGACGATGGTTCGTCTGATTCTACCCTGGAAATAGCCAGGGAGTATGAGAGGAAGTATCCTACTATTGTCAAGGTTATACATCAGGAGAATGCGGGCCATGGTGGTGCTGTGAATACTGGCATGAGATATGCTACCGGGAAGTATTTTCTGGTAGTGGATTCCGATGACTGGCTGAACCGCAAGGCTTTCCGCAAGCTTATGGATTTTCTGCGTGAAGCGGATGAAAAAGAGGACATATATGATCTTGTCATCTGTAACTATGTCTATGAGAAGGTGGGGGTTGCCAAAAAGAAAATAACGGCCTATAGGGGTGTCCTGCCTGCCGGAAGGGCCTTCACCTGGGAGGATATCGGTCACTTCAATAAGGATCAGTATATCCTCATGCATTCCGCTATTTTTAGAACCGATCTGTTGAGGGAGTGCAAATTGAAGCTGCCGGAGCATGTGTTCTATGTGGACAATCTCTTTGTATTTGAACCTCTTCCCTATGTAAAGCGGATGTATTACCTGGATATTAATATGTACCGCTATTTCATCGGACGGGAGGACCAATCCGTTAATGAGCATGTAATGATTGGGAGGATTGATCAGCAGCTCTTTATTAACCGTTTGATGATCGATTATATGGCAGGGAAGAATTTTGGAAGTAAAAAGCTGACCTATTATATGACCAGCTATCTGGACATTATTACCTGTATTTCCTCTATCATGTTAATTCTCACCAAGACCGATGAGGCACTGGCAAAGAAAAAGGCTCTTTGGGATTACATTAAGGCAAAAGATTATAGGCTTTACAAAAAACTCATGAGCGGAATTCTGGGAGCCGGAGTAAATCTGCCCGGAAAGCCCGGGCGGATGATTGCTGTGGGAATCTACAAGTTTGCCCACAAAATGATAGGATTTAACTGAGAATTTTTGATTCCGGAGGGGTAGTTCATACCCCTCCGTTTAGAA
Source organism: Lachnospiraceae bacterium (assembly GCA_024680595.1). GTDB lineage: Bacteria > Bacillota > Clostridia > Lachnospirales > Lachnospiraceae > NK4A144. The sequence goes on from JAILCB010000155.1 coordinate 4,878, forward strand.
ATGCAAAGGGATTTCCAGGGTCCATTTGAAGAAATTGAAACATAAGGAAAGCCCCCCTGACAGATACCTTTTCCTGGGAAAGAATTCGCCTGACCTCGGCCTTATCTGCCAGAATAGGCTGAATCCATTCTGTGCTTTCGCTCTCCGGGTTACCCTGCAGGTCCTCTGCAAAGCCGAAAACTGCGGTTCCCGGCTCATCTGAAAAGCCCGGGGCCAGGAAGAAGGGTCTTCTGTAGAATGCTTCTCCGCCCTTATATTCCACAAAGCGGAAACCGGTTTCCTCCCGCATTTCACGGACTGCGGCTTCCCCTGCCGTTTCGCCGGGGTCTGTAAGTCCTGCCGGCAGGGCATAGACGTCATCATCAATTGGAAAACGATACTCTTTTACTAATACCAGTCTGGGATTTTCCTCGCGGGTAATTGCATATATGCATATGCCCTCTGTCTCCAGGCTGTGTGTCCTGATTTTCAGCTTGTCATCACTATTTCTGGTGCAGAAATAGTAGTCCCTGTCATTGCCGGCCCTGTCCTCAAATTCCAGATGATACATATTTAGAAAACGATTTTCAGTCTGTTTTTCGATTTTTCTTATATGACCCATATTATTCCCCTACTTCCATTAATTTTGGTTAAAAGTACTCCCCGACCATAAAGCCGGGGAGTGATTTCACTTCTGATAATCTGTCAGGGACTCTGGCAGATTATAATTAGCAGCTTAAAGGATAGCGATCGGTCAATTCCTTTATAATGGCTCTGGCCTCGCCAACCTTTTCCTTTCCGCCCAGAACCACGAGAGAGATAGCCTCCGCCACCCTGTCGCAGTCCTCTGTATTGAATCCCCGGGTCGTCACAGCGGGGGTTCCTAAGCGGATTCCGCTGGTGACAAAAGGCTTCTGAGGATCATTTGGAATGGTATTCTTGTTTGCGGTGATATTGGCCTCATCCAAGAGAGCCTCCACTTCCTTGCCGGTCAGAGACTGGGGCACCAGATTTAAGAGCATGAGGTGATTGTCCGTACCGCCGGATACAAGGGAGAGGGACCGGTCCATAAGCCCCTTGGCCAGAGCCTGGGCGTTATCCACAATATTGCGGGCATAGGTTTTAAATGAGGGTTGAAGGGCCTCGTGGAAGCATACGGCCTTGGCGGCGATGACATGCATCAGAGGACCTCCCTGTACCCCCGGGAATACGGCTTTATTAAACTTATACTTGTCTGCAATCTCCTGACTGGAGAGAATGAGCCCACCTCTAGGCCCTCTCAGGGTCTTATGGGTTGTTGTGGTGACCACATCCGCGATTCCAATAGGAGATGGATGAACGCCTCCTGCCACCAGTCCGGCGATATGGGCCATATCCACCATCAGGACGGCACCGACTTCGTCTGCAATCTGACGGAATTTCTTGAAGTCAATGATCCTGGGATAAGCTGAAGCTCCCGCCACAATCATCTTTGGATGGCATTCTTTGGCGATTCGCAGCACCTCATCATAGTCAAGGAAACCGTTTTCGTCCACGCCATAAGGGACACAATTAAAGTAGGTTCCGGAGAAGTTGACCGGAGAACCATGGGACAAATGTCCGCCGTGATCCAGATTCATTCCCATAAAGGTGTCGCCGGGCTTTAGAATAGCGAAGAATACAGCCATATTAGCCTGGGCTCCGGAATGGGGCTGAACATTGGCATACTCACAGCCAAAGAGCTTTTTTACCCGCTCTCTGGCCAGATCCTCTGCAATATCGACACACTCACAGCCTCCGTAATACCTGTGTCCCGGATAACCCTCCGCATATTTATTGGTGAGGGGACTCCCCATAGCGGCCATAACCGCTTTGCTGGTCCAATTCTCCGAAGCTATGAGCTCAATGTGGTTACTTTGGCGCTCCATTTCCTGAGTAATAGCCTCGGCTATCTCCGGGTCAACAGTTCTTAATTCGTCCAATGAGTACATCTAGAAATTCCTCCTTAAAGATATTGTGCCCATCCTCATGTAGTGGATTATTCTAATTTTTCCTGGAGAGGTGGCAAAAAATGTTTATATTACTTCTGTAACTCAAAATCCTGCTTGCCATGCTTGCACCAGGGGCAGGTCCAATCCGCCGGCAGGTCTTCGAAGGCTACACCTTCCTTATCCTCATCATAGACATAGCCGCAGATTTTGCAGACCCAAACCTTTCCTTTACTCTTGACCTCCTGGGGCTTGGGCTTCACATTTGCGTGATAGAAAGCATAGCTCATGGAAGCATTCTTGGAAAGATTCTCACCGTCCTCAACATGGGCAATGAAAAGGGTGTGGCTGCCCAGGTCGATGGTCTGCTCAACTTTTAGGGACATAAAGGCATTGCAGCCCTTCTTAATATAGGGAATGCCATTTGCTGCTGTTTCATAGGCAGCCTTATCTAGATCCGCAAACTTGTCTGCATCCCTGCCGCTTCTGAAGCCGAAATGCTGGAAGAGGCTGAATTCAGCGCTCTCGTCGATAAAAGACAGATTGAATTTGCCGCTTTTCTGAATAAGGCCTTCTGTGTAATTCTGCTTGTTTACGGTGATGGAGACCCGGTTTGGCTCCGCAGTCTGCTGAATCGCGGTGTTGATAATGCAGCCGTTAGCCTTTTTGTCATCGGCTGCTGTTAGGACGAAAAGTCCATAGGTCAGCTTAAACATAACTGTATTGTCCATATTATCTCCTTTCAATCTCAGCCGTATTCCCTAAATATCGTTTTTTAATCATAGCATTAGAAATAGAATTTTTCCATTACTATTTTTATACAATAGTATTTGTGTTGAACTTCATAAAATTGTAATGTTTTCGTAAATAAAAAGAAGTATCGTTTGAGACATGTCTATGATATACTGTAAAGAATTTTAATTATAGGGGTAACTGGTCTGGGATAGGAATCTGCGGACCCATTTCCCATAATAAATGGCTGCATGAGGATAGCTACTGGTTTTGGAGGGATGTAAAGGTGGACGGCGGACGTCCTGTTATTGCAGTAAAAGAGCTCTACAAGATATTCAAGCTGGGAGAGGAGAAGGTGAGGGCCTTAAACGGGGTCAGCTTCCAGATAGCCAGGGGGGAATTTGTGGCGATTGTGGGAACGTCCGGCTCCGGAAAATCCACTCTTCTCAATATGCTTGCGGGGCTTGAAAAGCCTACGCGGGGTGAGATTATAGTGGCGGGGGAACACATCGAACGCTATGGGGAGCGGGAATTGGTCCGCTTTCGCAGAGACCATGTCGGATTTATCTTTCAGGCATATAATCTGATGCCAACCCTCAAGGCAATTGAAAATGTAGAGTTACCCCTTATTTTTCGGGGTATGGCACCGGAAAAGCGGAGACTTCTCTCTGAAATAGCCTTGCACAGGGTGGGGCTGACGGCTTATCGGAATCACCGCCCCACGGAAATGTCCGGTGGACAGCAGCAGCGGGTCGGTATTGCCAGAGCCCTTGTCTTGAATCCGGAGATTATTTTTGCAGATGAGCCAACCGGGAACCTGGATACGGCAACAACGGGTGATATATTGAAGCTTTTACAGGAAGTCGTCCGGGAGAAACTGCAAACAATCGTTATGGTAACGCATGATAACGACCTGGCCTCCTATGCTGATAGGATTATAAGGATTCGGGATGGCAGGCTGGTGTCAGATACCTATGGCGATGGGGGCTGAAATGGAAGGCAGGGGAGTTGTGGGGCCAAGGCCCGGTTGCAGGAACTGGCACGGCTGTTATTGCGGCCTGGCTATGAGGAGTTGGATAGAGGGAGATGGGGCAGGCGGAAATTTGCTCTCTGCCCGGTGAAAGTGTGTGGGATATGAGAAATCAAAGTCCTTATTTAAGGAAATATCAGTCGTTTTTAATGACCTTGTTATGTGCCCTGTTTTGCATTACACAGGCTTTTTCTGTCTATGGGGACGTATCCGGAGACACATCTGCCCCGGGTGCCCTAATTGCGAATAATAGCGGATCGGATACTTATGACGACAGCAGCAGTAGCAGCAGCAGCTCCAGTTCGTCTGGTACTTCTAATAGCCATGATACATACGACACGGCTACATCTACAAACCCTTTCATTTTGCCTGCATCCACTTATGTAACACCTGTCGCCACCCATGGTCAGGATGTGGCGGTGGTTTTGCCTGTTGTTAACATGTTCAAGTATAATATAACGGATGTAATAATTACACCTGTGATTTCAGCTAAGACCGATGAGTTTCCTTTTGAGATTGATGCCACAGGTTTTACTCAAAAGATCGACTATCTCCTGGGAGAAACGGTGGATCCCAATCCTGCCTCTAGGGCCAGGAGCGTGGGCTGGACTTTCAAGACCCGGGAGAATGTGAAGACAGGTTACTATAAGTTGGATTATTCTATTACTTATACAAATCCTGCCTGTGTCATTGAAAGCTGCACCATTTCTACCTTTGTAAAGACTGTTGGAACAGAGGAGAGCGGGACCACAGACGGAGATGAGGATAAGAAAGAGGATGAGAAGAAGTCCACTCCCAGAGTAATTGTTACAGGATTTACCACTGAACCTGAGAAGGTTCAGGCCGGAGAGGTTTTCAAATTGAATCTGACGGTTCAGAACACCTCTAATAGAACCTCCGTTAATAATATGGAAATGGTTTTGACAGGGACTGTGACAGGAAAGGATGAGGCCAGCTCCTATGCGGCTTTCCTGCCTACCTCCGGAGCCAATAGTTTCTATCTCTCATCCATTCCGGCCGGGGGGACGGCCCAGCTTTCCATGGACTTCACGGCTAAGGCGGATTTGGAACAGAAGCCCTATGTCATGGATATCAAGATGAAATATGAGGACAGTGAGGCAAATCCCTATGAGGGGGAAGCCAGCGTCTCCATTCCCGTTCATCAGATTTCCAAATTTGATACGAGCTCAGTGGAAGTCCAGCCCTCCTCTATTACGGTAGGGGAACAGGCCAATATCATGTTCAGCATATATAATACCGGGAAGACCAAGCTTTATAATGTATCCGTCAGTGTGAACGCACCTTCTTTGGAGCCCACCATGGCCTATGTGGGCGGTATTGATTCCGGAGGCACGGGAAATGTGGATATGATGGTGACGGGGACATCGGCCACTATGGACGAGGGGGATGTGGACTGTCTGATTTCCTATGAGGATGAGTCCGGGAATGTTACCCTGTCAGAGAAAACGATTTCTTTATATGTTTCTGATTATGTCGAGGAGGATTTCGGCGAAGGGGAATTCATGGATGAGGAGATGGAAGAGGAAGAGGGCATGTCCCCTGCCGTCCGTAACGGGCTGATAGCCGGCGGAGCGGGAATCCTTCTTATCCTAGGTCTAATTGTCTTTCTAAAGATTCGGAATAAGAGAAAGAGGCTTTCGGAGGAAAGGGAGCTGGCCAGATTTCTAGAAGAGGAAGAGCTTGCCCGTGTTCAGGGATCCGATCAGGATTCGGATCAAAAGGTCCGGGACAAGGGACCGGGTACAGGACCTGTGCCTGCCTCCGGACAGATGGGGGAAAATGCTGTCTATGAAGAGAATGGAGCCCCTGCAGGAAAGGCGAATGAAGACGTTGGTCATACAGGAGAACTTCCTGCCAGAGGAAAGGCGGGACAGGCGTTATCAGATGAAATTTCTCCTTCACAAGAGTCACGGGATACAAGTGCAGCTCCGGACCAGGGATCTCCTGTAGGCGGAAGGACTTCTGCCGGGGATGATAGGAGTTCTGTGGATAAAGGGGGAAAAACTCAGCGGGAATCAGAGAAAAAGGGCAGAAAAGGTAGGAATGGCGGAGACAATGAGAACGGAGGAATGAAGTAAATGCGTTTCTCGGATCTTCTGCGAATGAGTACCAGTTCCCTGGTGAAAAGGAAGCTCCGAACGATTCTCACCATTCTGGGTGTGGTTATCGGAATTGCCTCCATAGTAGTCATGGTATCTCTGGGTTTGGGTCTCAATCAGCAGTCCATGGAGATGATTGAACAATACGGCGGTCTTACTACTATAACTGTGACAGAGCAATATGGCGGTTATAGTGATTCCGGGTCGGATATGGCCCTCGGAAATGGGGATCCTACATTTGGAAAGATTACGGATGCTACGGTAGAGGCGGTAAAGGCACTGGAGCATGTCAAGGTGGCGTCGCCGGTATTGAATTTTCAATGCGTGCTGCGAAGCGGTCCTTATGTCAGTGAGCCCTATGCGGCCTATGGATATTCTCTGGAAGGCCTCCGCTCCATGAATTGGAAGTTCTCGGCGGGAGGTCTGCCGGAGGAAGGGGATGAGCTGAAGTTCATCTATGGCAACCTCATACAGCAGGAATTTACCAATGCATCAACAGGGGCAGGCTACTATGAGACCGGGGTCCTTCCGGAAATCGATTTCATGGAGTCTCCCGTTTTCACTATCTTTGATACAGAGGCCTATCATGCCAGCAAATCCTCCGGAAACTCCGAGGATTTTGGCGGTGATGCCACTGCTTCCGCGGAGAATAAAACCCCTCCCAGAAAATATATGATTCATGCCGCCGGTATTCTCTATGGTGAAGGCCAGGATGATTACAGGGATTATAGCTTTGGGGTGTATTGCGATATCGAGGCCCTGCAGAAAACCTTACAGAAGGTATTTCGGAATAAGCCCATTCCCGGTCAGCCCGTGAAAAAGAATGGCAGCCCCTATCGGAATCTCTTTTACAGTCAGATTTATGTCCGTGCGGATAGTGTGGATAATATGGAAGAGGTTCAGGATGCCATAACCGCTATGGGTTATAATGCCTATAGTAATTTCGAGTGGATCGAGGAGACAAGGGAGCAGTCCCGTTCCCAGCAGGCCATGCTGGGGGGGATCGGGGCGGTATCCCTGCTGGTGGCGGCAATCGGAATCGCTAATACAATGATGATGTCCATTTATGAGCGCACCAGAGAGATAGGGGTTATGAAGGTATTGGGCTGTGATTTGAAGGATATCCGGAGATTATTTCTCCTGGAGGCTACCCTTATCGGTGCTTTTGGAGGCCTGCTCGGGGATGTGCTGAGCCTGGCGGCATCTCATATTATAAATGCCGTAACAGAAACCACCACTTCCTTAATACCCCTTTGGCTTTATGCGGTAGGATTTGCATTTGCAATAGTGGTAGGAGTCATTGCCGGCTATTTCCCGTCCAAGAGAGCTATGCAGTTAAGCCCTCTGGCTGCCATCCGCAATGAATGAGCCGGTCCGGTCTTAGGAATTGCAATTATAGAGTAAAGATAGTTCGAGTCCTTTTGTCCTTCCCTTATTTCCATAAATGGTATGGACAGAAGTGATTTCATGAAAGGGAATTTCAATTTCATTATGGTTTTTAGTTCACTGATCTTTCTGTTTCGGTTTATGCCGATTTTTTTTGTCATATATTACCTTGTGCCTGCGGGCTGGAAAAATCTGATACTATTTGGAGGAAGTATCATCTTCTATGCCTGGGGTGAGCCCCGTTACCTGATTCTTGTACTCCTTTCCGTTTTTGTAAACTATTTTCTGGCGACTTTTATCGTTAAATCCGGGGAAAGAGCCGGGGGAAGAAAGTTTTTTCTCTTCCTTGCCATTCTCTATAATGTAGGAATGCTATTCTTCTTCAAGTATTCGGCCTTTTTTCTCTCCAGTCTCAATGGTCTCTTTGGCTGGAAGCTGCCGGTTCCGGATATCCTGCTGCCCCTGGGTATTAGCTTCTACACCTTTCAGATCCTATCCTATATCATCGATGTTTATCGGGGAAACTGCAGGGCTTCTAACTCAATTCTGAATCTGGGAACCTATTTAATCATGTTTCCCCAGCTCATAGCCGGTCCCATTGTCATCTATGGGGATGTGGAGAAGGATTTAAAGAAGCGGAAGATTGAAATTATTAATGTTGAAAGAGGGCTGAAAACCTTTTCCTTAGGCCTGGCTTCAAAGGTGCTTTTGGCCAATAATCTGGGCAATATCTGGAGTGCCTGTGGTGAGGCGGGCTTTGATGATATTTCTACTCCTTTTGCCTGGCTGGGAATTATAGCCTATGGCCTGCAGCTCTACTTTGACTTTAATGGTTATTCCCTGATGGCTATTGGATTGGGTGACATGCTGGGATTCCGCTTTCCCGAGAATTTTGACTTTCCCTATTCTGCCGCTTCCGTGACGGATTTTTGGCGGAGATGGCATAAGACCTTGACAGGCTGGTTCCGGGAGTATATCTATATTCCTTTGGGTGGGAATCGGAAGGGAAAATTCCGAACGATTTTGAATATTCTCATAGTTTGGCTAATAACGGGACTCTGGCATGGGGCGGCCTGGAACTTCGTCCTCTGGGGATTCTATTATTTCCTGCTATTGGCTCTGGAGCGGCTGTTTCTGGGTAAGCTCCTGAAGGGTTCCCGGGTATTGTCGCGAATCTATACCTTGTTTTTTGTATTTTGCGGCTGGGTGCTCTTTGTTGCTTCATCCATGTCGGAGATTGGTATACTCTTCAGCAGAATGTTTGTCTGGCATCCGGGAAGTGAATATCTGGAGTATCTGACCAATTATGGGTCTGTGCTGATTGCCTCTGTAATCTTTGCGACCCCTCTTTTACGGAAATATTATAGGAATCATTCGAACCGGATGCCTGTCCTAATCTTTCTCTGCTTATTATTCTGGGGCTCTGTGGTACAATTAGTGGATTCCGTGTATAATCCTTTTCTGTATTTCCGTTTTTGAGTTTCCTGGAGATTTTTGGAAATCGAATTGTGGAATTCCAGGGAAAACGTTTTTATTTCAGAATAAAAGGACACTATTTCAGAAGTGACCCGTTATGACAATTCCTTTCAGCGGGGGCTGTTCTCTCGCTGAAATAAATGCTCTACGGGTATGTGCAGGACATAGGGCCGGAAGAGGCCGGCTGGCGCTGACCCCAATCCCGCGCGAGGCCCCGCCAACGAGATTTGAATGAATTAGAGGTAATATTTTTGAAGATTTTTTCTAAATGTCCATTTTTGATTATGACTTTGGCAATTACAGTCATCCTCTTTATTTATGGGATATTTTTGAACCTGGGCCTGCTTTCTTCTGTGAAAACGGTGGCAGGAAGCTCAGGGGAGAACCATATGGAGGTCGCTGTGGCCGTACGGGATTTGAAAACAAGGGCCACCGGGCTTTTCGAGGAAGAGGATGATTATGATTATACTGGAACATCGGCCCCGGCTGAATATGTCCCCAATGAAGAGCTGAAGGAAAGAATGGCCTATGCAGGTGGTGTGACTTTTCCTGAGCAAACATCCTCCACAGAGCGGGCGCCCGGGCAGGAGGACGATTCTTCCGGTGAAAAGGCGGCTAAGGAAGCGGCGGAGAGAAAGCAGAAGGCGGAAGAGGAAGCAAAAAAGAAGAAGGAAGAGGAGGAGGAGCGGCAGGAGCAGGCAAAGCGGGAGGCTAGAGAGCAGGCTAGAAGAGAGGCTGCAAGGGAGACCCAACAGGAGAATGATGCTTCTTTCACGGGTCCTTATGACGGTTTCTACGCTGTGGAGGACGGCTATTTCTCCGGTGGGGACACCTTATTTATTGGGGATTCCAGGGTAAAAGGATTCGAGGCCTATTCCGAAATTCCTGGAATTGTAGTCTATGCGGAGAAAGGATATGCCATTCACCAGGTATTTAAGAAGAAATTTATAAGGGTGCAGCTGGATCCTCCTCCTGAAGAGGATCTCGGTAAGGTCACCCTGGAAGAGGCCATGGCCCTGCAGCCGGACAAATTCAAGAAAATATATATCAAGTTTGGTCTCAATGAGATGGGCTGGGGCAACGAGGAGATGTTTAGCAATGCCTATTACCGGCTCATTGATATGCTGAAGTATTATCAGCCCAATGCGGTCATTTATGTGCAGAGTGTAATCTGCGTTTCCAAGGTAAAGTCCAATGGCTCCAGCCTTTTTAATAATGAGAATGTGAAGGCTAGAAATGAAGCCCTGAAGGTGGTTGCTGATAATGAACATATTTCTTATCTGGATTTGAATACAGTCTTTGCCAATGAAGAGGGATGCCTTCCATCCGACTATACCTCAGATGGTATTCATATCAGATCCAAATATATGCAGATTTGGGTGGATTTTTTGAAGAAACATGCTGTTATCTCAGGGGAATCGGATTGGCAGTACGTGTCCGGACTGGGGGCGGATAGTAATAAACCGGAAGCTGGTACCAGCGTCCAAATCCAGGAGGGAGGCCAGACCCAGGAGGGAGGCCAGACTCAGGAGGGCGGCCAAGTCCAGGAGGGCGGCCAGACCCAGGAAGGGGATCAGACCCAGGAAGGGGGCCAGACCCAGGAGGGAGGCCAGACCCAGGAAGGAGGCCAGACCCAGGAAGGGGGCCAGACCCAGCAGGGCGGCCAGGCCCAGGAAGGGGGCCAGACCCAGGAAGGGGGCCAGACCCAGCAGGGAGGCCAGTCTCAGCAAGGCGGCAATGGGGACTCGGACGGCAATTCCTCTGATAAACAGGAAGAAAAGTCTTCGGAAGAGTTAATTGAAACCGATTGGGAAACAGGAGGCGGATTGTAATCCGTTTCCTATAGAAGGAAAGGGGCAGGGAAAACTCCCCTGCCCGTTTTTTCAAGACTTTCTGTCGGATCGGCTCCTAAAGCGAAGGGAAATCCCTTACAAAGTGCGGAATTTCCCCTCTAAATACATCTCTTTCTATTTGCAGGCCGGAAATCCCTTACAGAGTGCGGGATTTCCGAATGCTTTTTCTTTTCCCGTTCGCAAAGTCTTAGGTTACCATCTTAGAAAATATATTGAATCTGTCTTAGGATTTCCTCTGATTTTTCTTTTCCCAGGACTTGCTCGATGATGGCGGCGGCAAACTCCACAGAAGTTCCCATGCCCCGTCCGGTCACAAAGGGACCATCCTTCACGGCTCCCTTGTCCATAATCACCTCTGCCCCCAAAAGCTTCTCTTCATTGCCGGGATAGCAGCAGGCCTTACGGCCCTTCAGAAGTCCCAATTGGCCCAGTACCCGGGGAGCGGCGCAAATGGCGGCCAGATTTTTACCTTCTCCGGCGGCCTTTATCAAAACTTCCTTTAGCTTGTCACATTTTTCCAGGTTCTCTGTGCCCAGACCACCGCCCGGCAGAACCAGCATGTCCATTTCATCAAAATTCACATTCTCAAAAAGCCTATCTGCTTTCAGGGGAATTTGGTGAGAGGACATGATATCAAGTGTGTCCTTGATGGAGACTGTGGTCACTTCAATGCCGGCCCTCCTGCACATATCAACAACGGTCAGTCCCTCAATCTCCTCAAATCCATCCGCTAGAAAAACTGCTATCTTTTTACTCATATATTTGCTCCTTACATCAACGACATATAAACCTGAATTAATAGTTAAACCACCCATAAAAGCAGGGGCTATTGATCTTGCCTGACTTTACCGTCCCAGTGCCATGACCGAATTTTTGTAGTCGGGTTTGTTTGATACATCTTCCCCGAACCATTCCGGCGGAATGTAGGACTCGGCATCCTCCTCCGTCTCAAATTCCACTTCCACAAGAACTAGGGGTGAAAGGGGAGGATCGAAAACATCTAATTCTATGTGCAAACCTTCCTCTGTGGGAATGACATATCTCTTTTTCCGTATCAGAATTCCGTCCCGCTTCTCCTTTAAGTGTTGATAGGACTCCGAATCCAGAGGCAGGTTGTATTCGCTGTGAGAAATATCTGTATTGGAAGGATCCCGCCTGGACCCCTTATAGGTCAGATAGTAGCTGTCATTTTCCTTTCTCACCCTGACCGTGGGAGAACCGCAGAGATAGGCCTGTTCAATTAGCAGACAGGGATATTGTTCCAGATTATCGGGGATTTCTTTCACAAGCCATTTTCTTTCAATTTCGCGATTTTCCATATCCACCTCCCAAAACAATGCTTTTCATTATCCATTCAGGTGAAAGCAAGGAGCCGGCTGAAGTCTTTCCTTTCAGGAATGCTGCAGCCGGGCTTGTCCTTTCATCCGGAATAGTCTCAGCTGAAAGCAATTGTGCCTTCACAAGCTATCATTTAACAATTTATTTTCCAGATGTCCTTATTGTATTCCTCTATAGTCCGGTCTGAGGAGAAGAATCCTGCCTTGGCAATATTCACCAGCATCATTCTCTTCCACTTGTCTCTGTCCTCATAGTCCTCGAAAATCCTATCCTTTGCCTTAATATAATCCTCCAGATCCAAAAGGGTCATGAACCAGTCCTTATTTAGGAGTTCGTTGGAAAGGCGGGTTAGATTTTCCTCATTGCCAACCGCAAGGGCCTCCGGACCTGTTATGAAGTCCACAGCCTCCTTGATGACAGGGGACTTCTCATAATAGTCCTTGGATACATAATCAGCCTTGGCATAATGTGAGATAACGGTATCGGAGTCCACGCCGAAAATATAGATATTGTCATCCCCTACCAGGTCATGGATTTCAACATTGGCCCCGTCATCAGTGCCCAGAGTAATGGCCCCGTTCAGCATGAATTTCATATTGGAAGTTCCTGAAGCCTCTTTGGAAGCCAGAGAAATCTGCTCTGAAATATCGCAGGCGGGAATCAGCTTTTCCGCATAGCTCACATTGTAGTTGGTCACCATTACCACTTTCAGATAAGGGCTAACATCCGGATCCTTATTCACGATTTCCTGTAGAACAAGAAGAAGGTGAATGATATCTCTGGCGATCACATAGGCGGGTGCCGCCTTTGCCCCAAAGATACAGGTAATGGGACGCTTGGGCAGTTTACCTCCCTTGATTTCCAAATACTTGTGAATAATATAAAGGGCATTCATCTGCTGCCGCTTATATTCGTGCAGCCGCTTGACCTGGATGTCAAAGATGGAATCGGTATTGAGCTCCACTCCTTCCTTCTTTCCAATCTCACGGGCCAGCTCTTCCTTTTTGTCCTGCTTGATGGCGGCAATGGCATTCAGGACGCTTTCATCCTCCTTAAAGGAAAGAAGCTTCTCTAATTCATTAGCATCCTTTCTGTATCCCGTCCCTATGGTTTTGTCCAGGAGATCGGCCAGGGGGCGGTTACACTCCAGAAGCCAGCGGCGGAAGGTAACTCCGTTGGTTTTATTATTAAATTTATCAGGATAGAGGTCGTAGAAGGGTTTCAGCTCTGTCTGTTTGAGGATATCGGTATGGATAGCGGCAACTCCGTTTACAGAGAAACCATAATGGATATCAATATGAGCCATATGTACCCGCTTGTCCTTGTCAATGATTAGGACTTTGGGATCCTTGCAGTTTTTCTTGACCCTGTTTGCCAGTTCCTTGATGATAGGAACAAGGACAGGCACCACCTTCTCCAGATAATGAAGAGGCCATTTCTCCAGAGCCTCTGCCAGAATGGTGTGATTTGTGTAGGCACAAGTCCTGCTCACAACAGAAATGGCATCGTCCATGGTGAACTCCTCCTCCTGGGTCAGGATTCGGATGAGCTCAGGAATGACCAGGGTCGGATGGGTATCATTGATTTGAATAACAGCATGCTTGTCCAGCTCATAAAGGTCAAAGCCTTTATCCTTCATTTCCTTAATAATGAGCTGGGCCGCGTTTGATACCATAAAGTATTGCTGGTATATTCTAAGCAGATTTCCGGCCTCATCGGAATCGTCCGGATAGAGGAAAAGGGTCAGGTTCTTGTCGATATTGGTTTTGTCAAAGTCAATACCGGTCTCCACAATGCGCTCATCCACGGTCTGCAGGTCAAAAAGGTGCAGCTTGTCGATGCCGTTCTCATAACCCACCACATCGATATCGTACATTACAGACTTCACGGTTCTATCTCCGAACTTTACATTAAAGGAAGTCTTTGTTTTCTGTAGCCAGGAACTCCGCTCAATCCAACGGTCCCGCTCGGCGCACTGCAGATTGTCTACAAACATTTGACGGAAGAGGCCGAAGTGATAGTTGAGGCCTATGCCGGCCCCGGGCAGGCCCAGGGTAGCGATAGAATCCAGAAAGCAGGCGGCAAGACGGCCCAGGCCTCCATTACCAAGGGAAGGCTCCGGCTCGTATATTTCCACCTGAGAGAGGGAAGTGCCGTGTTTCTCCAGAATAGTATTCACTTCATCATAAATGCCCAGATTAATGAGATTATTGGAAAGCAGCTTTCCAATAAGAAATTCCGCAGAGATGTAATAGACTTTCCTGTCTCCGTCAATGGCTTTCTTACCTTTAATATACTCTTTTGTGAGCTGAAGGAGCAGATAGTAGATCTCCGGTGCAGTACATTGGCGGAGAGTTCTGCCATAACGCTGTCTAGAAAGCTCCATGAGACGTTTCTCAATCTTCATACTTCCTCCTCTGCCGCGACTAGGCGGCAATCCTTTCCTTCCATAAAAAACATGGGCAATGCCGCGCCCTCCTTTCATCAAGGAGACGGACCGGACACAACCCTTCCTTTCATCAAGGAGATGGGCAATGCCTCACCCTCCTTTCATCAAGGAGACGGGCCGCACACATTCGTTCCTTTAATTAGGGGGATTGGTCTGCAAGTTGTCCTATAATAAAACATCCTCATAGCTTAGGCGGACCAGGGAATGGGGTACAATAACCCTTTTGCCAGACTCCCCGTCCATTAGGTAACGTATTTCCTCTACGGCCGCCCGGGCAATAGCATAGAAGTCCTGACGTACCGTGTAAATGGGCCGATCCAGATATCCTAGAAGGGTCAGGCCGTCGAAGCCGCAGACAGGCTTATCCTGTCCCAGTTCCTTCAGGGCCCTGCTGGCACCTGCCGCCATGAGATCCGAGGCACAGATAATGGCATCCTTATCCCGTCCGGCAGCGAGGGTAATGCCATATGCTTTCTTTTCAGAATAATCTCCGTATCGGACGGTAAGGGAAATACCCCTTTCCTCCGTGAGACGCCGGATTCCTTTTGTCCTATCAGCCGTCACATAACCGCTGCCTTTGCCGGACACATACAAAACACTTCCTATGGTTTGGCCCGGGTGATCATTTTCAAACTCTTCGATGGTTTGCCTGGCCACATCATATTGGGCGGCTTCCTGGTCAATTCCCACAGAGGAAATCAAGTCTCCATTTTCAGGGACATCTACTAAAGCTGCAGGGAGTTCTTCCTTTTCCAGAAAAAGCCGAATCCTGCGATCCTCTCTGCTGAGGCCGAAAATCACCAGTCCTCCGATTCCTAGGGACTGGAAGTATCGGGTCATATCATCTGCGTCCATGTTGGCAATCATGGAAAAGAAAAACGTCATTGCCTGTAAATCCAGCTCCCGGGCGCAGTCCATGGAGCCTAATAGGTAGCGCATATATATTTCATCCGCCACTTTTGTCTGCCTTGCCGGATCCATCATAATGGCAATACGGCCCGACCGCTTGGAGGACAGGGCTGCCGCAATGGAGTTTGGAACATAATTCAGTTCCCGGATGGCATTATTGACCTTCTCTTTTGTAGCATCCGACACATTGGGATAGTGGTTTAGGACCTTTGAAACGGTGGAAATAGCCACTCCCGCCTGCGCTGCTACATCTTTAATAGAAACCATGGATCCCCTCTTTCAGAAAATGCCCTCGGGAGTCCCAAGGGCACTTATTCTGAGCCAACAGAAACACTTCTATTCTAAGCGATACACCATTTAAAGTCAACGCAGACAAGGTCCGGAAGAGGCTGTCCTTTTCTCTCTTTTGGTAAATAAAAGAGCTCAGAATACCGATATTATTTTTGGAAAAAAATGAAATGCATACTAGATATTTGTGAAACGGTATGCTATACTGCATTGGTTATGATTGCCCATAGGATGGAATTGTGTGCTTGTTTTTAGTATCCAAATTCTTAGGAACGGCGTAAATATAAGGGTTTATAGGGAACCCGGGAGGCCGGAACAGGGCAAGAAAAGCTATTTCGTAGATTTCGGAGGTAGGGAAAGGAAACATGAGCTTACAGTATGAAAAATTAGATCATAATATGGCAAAACTGACATTGGAGGCCTCAGCGGAGGAATTGGAGCAGGCTATTGAGAGGGCATACCAGAAGAGCAAGGGAAAAATCTCGGTGGCCGGATTCCGTAAGGGTAAGGTTCCTCGTAAGGTAATCGAGCGTTTTTATGGAAAGGATGTCTTTTATCAGGATGCCGCAGAGGATCTGGTTCCCAGGGTTTATGAGAGGGAGACCAAGGATTATACTGAGTTGGACATAGTTTCCCGTCCCAGGCTTTCAGTAGAAAAGATTGAGAGTGGGGAGCCCCTGGTCTTTACGGCTGAGGTGGCCTTGAAGCCTCCTGTAGAGCTGGGCAAGTATAAGGGACTTAACTGCACAGCCATCAATACCGATGTCACAGAGGACGAGGTGAATGAAGAGCTGGAGAAGCAGAGACAGAATAATGCCCGTATCGTGGATGTAGAGGACAGACCGGTTCAGGATAAGGACTTCTGTATCTTGGATTACGAGGGAGTCTGTGAGGGAGAAGCCTTTGAAGGCGGCAAGGCAGAGGATTATAATCTTTTGATCGGTTCCCATACCTTTATTGATACCTTTGAGGATCAGCTCATTGGCCACTCAATTGGCGAGAGCTTTGACGTAGATGTGACCTTCCCTGAGGATTATCACGCTGAGAATCTGAAAGGAAAGCCTGCCACCTTCCATGTAACCATCAAGAATATCAGGGAGAAGCAGCTTTCTGATCTGGATGATGAGTTCGCATCCGAGGTATCCGATTTTGACACCTTAGAGGAGTACAAGGAGGATATCAGGAAGAAGATCCATGATCGCAAGGATAATGAAGCAAGAGGCAAGAAGGAAGACGAGCTGGTGCTTCAGATTATTAATGACTCCAAGATGAATATTCCTGAGGCCATGATTGAGACCCAGGGCGAGGATCTGCTGCAGGAATTTGCCTACAATATTCAGTCCAGGGGTATGTCCTTCCAGACCTATATGCAGTATACCGGCCAGACCCAGGATCAGATGATGAAGCACATGAAGGAAAGGGCTGAGCGCAATATTCAGAGCAGACTTGTGCTGGAGGCGGTAGCTGACGCAGAGGGTATCACGGTCGAGGATGAAGTCTATGAGGCGGAGCTGGACAAGATGGCCCATGATTATAATATGGGCGTTGACAGAATGAAGGAAATTATGGGAAAGAAGGAGCTTCAAAATATTAGGAAGAACCTGGCCATCCAGAAAGCAGTTGACTTCATCCTGGACAATGCCGTTGAAACCGAGCCTGAGGCAAAGGAAAACAAGGAATAACATGATTTTGGGAAGAGTCGGGGATTATGATGCCTATGGACTCTTCCAGTCTATGTGATATGACTTTCCGACTGCGATAAGGAAGCGCATTCGGAAATCCCGTGTAAGGCCGGGACGGGGTCCGAATAGGGAAAACCCGGTCGAATATAGGATAAATGGAGGTAGAAAAGATGCTGGTACCTACCGTTATAGAGACTACAAACCGTGGAGAGCGGGCCTATGACATATATTCCAGGCTTCTAAAGGAGAGAATCATTTTCTTGGGAGATGAAGTAAATGATCAGACCGCCGGGCTTGTAGTCGCGCAGATGCTCTTTTTGGAGGCAGAGGATCCGGATAAGGATATTCATTTCTATATTGACAGCCCCGGAGGTTCCGTAACTGCCGGCATGGCTATTTATGACACCATGCATTATTTGAAGTGTGACGTATCCACGATTTGTATTGGTATGGCGGCTTCCATGGGAGCCTTCCTGCTGGCAGGCGGTGCAAAGGGTAAGCGTCTCATCCTGCCCAACGCAGAGGTGATGATTCACCAGCCTTCCGGCGGTACCCAGGGACAGGCTACAGAGATTCAGATAGCCGCAAAGCACATCCAGAAGACGAAGGAAAAGCTGAACCGCATTCTCTCTGAGAATACAGGAAAGCCTTATGATATCGTGGCAGAGGATACGGAGAGAGACAACTGGATGAGTGCCGAGGAGGCTAAGGAATACGGAATCGTTGACGAGGTCATTGTCAGCAGAAAAGCAAGCGAGGAAGCGAAAGCAAAGGAAAATAAATAAATGGCAAGAAACTTCGATGGAAAGGTAAGATGTTCATTCTGCAATAAGACTCAGGATCAGGTCAGAAAATTGATTTCAGGCCCTAACGGTGCCTTTATCTGTGATGAATGTGTGGCTATCTGCGCTGATATCATAGAGGAGGAGATGGATGACAATGACGCCACTCCTAGGAATGAGCTGAATATAAATCTTTTAAAGCCTAGAGAACTCAATGAGTTTCTGAATGAATATGTAATCGGTCAGGAGGAGGCCAAGAAGGTTCTCTCCGTAGCTGTTTACAACCACTACAAGAGAATTCTTCATCAGGATCACTCGGATGTAGAGCTTCAGAAGAGTAATATTCTAATGCTGGGTCCCACAGGGTCTGGAAAGACACTTTTAGCCCAGACTCTTGCCAGGGTACTGAACGTGCCCTTTGCCATAGCGGATGCCACCAGCCTGACAGAAGCGGGATATGTGGGTGAGGACGTAGAGAATATCCTCTTAAAGCTCATTCAGGCCGCTGATTATGAGATTGATAGGGCACAGGTGGGAATCATCTATATCGATGAAATCGATAAGATTACGAAAAAGGGTGAGAATGTGTCCATTACCCGGGATGTTTCCGGAGAAGGTGTGCAGCAGGCCCTCTTAAAGATTCTGGAGGGAACTCTTGCTTCTGTACCCCCTCAAGGCGGCAGAAAGCATCCTCATCAGGAGCTGATCCAGATAGATACCACCAATATTCTCTTTATTTGCGGTGGGGCCTTTGATGGACTGGACAAGATTATCGAGACCAGGCTGGATCAGAAGTCCATTGGATTTAATGCGGAGATTGGCTACAAGAAGAAGTCGGATGTGGGCGCGGCCTTCCAGAAGGTGCAGCCCGAGGATTTGACTAAGTTTGGCCTAATTCCGGAGCTGGTGGGCCGTCTGCCGGTCACCGTAGCCTTAAAGACTCTGGATAGGGCGGCCCTGATCCAAATTCTGACAGAGCCCAAGAATGCCCTGATTAAGCAGTATGTCAAGCTTTTGGATCTGGATGATGTGAAATTAACCATTGAACCAAAGGCCGTGAATGCCATTGCGGATAAGGCTTTGGCCAGAAAGACAGGAGCCAGGGGCTTACGGTCCATTATGGAGAATGTCATGATGGATATTATGTACGATGTGCCTTCGGATGAAACCATTAGTGAGGTTATCGTGACGGAGGAATCTGTCAGCGGGGAGGGATCCCCCCTGGTGGTTCATTTCGAACAGAAACAGGCAAGATAAGGGCCGGAACAGATCTTTAGGCACAGACAATTGAGGATATATAATGTAGAAATAGGGCGGCTGTTCCGCCCTATTTTTGGTAAATAATTATGAGTAAGAAAGAAGAAAACCGAGTAAAGAAGAGTCGGAAAAAAGAGAAGAGAAAAGAAAACATCCTCTTAGCTCCAATTGACCTTCCCTGTATTGTCCTTTCAGGCTTTGTGATGCTTCCAAATCTCCTTATACATTTTGACCTAAGCGGGAAAAGGGCTCTGGACACCGTGAATAAGGCCATGATGCAGATTGAGCAGGAGGTTTTCATTACGACTCAAAAGGACATTGGCAAGGAGTCTTCAGAGGAGACAGAGGAGATATATGAAATCGGAGTGCTTGCCAAAATCCGTCAGGTAGTGAAAATGCCTAATCAGTCTGTCCGCATCCTGGTGGAGTCCGGGGAGAGGGCCCGGCTCATGGAGCTAAGTCAAAAGGATGAGTTCCTTGTGGCCAGGGTGCAGACCTTTTCCAAGGAGAAGATGATGGATCTGGAGCCTGAGGAGGCAGAGGCTATGCGGAGGGAGATTTCAGAGCGCTTCCTGGCTTTTGTCAGTTACTTTCCCAGGGTGGCAAAAGCAGCGGGCCGGCAGACCAATAATGGTACGGAAGATCTAGGAGATCTCTTGGATTCCGTGGCCGCCAATCTGCCCATAGATCCGGAAAAGAAACAGGCTGTTTTAGAGGAAGTGCCTTATTCTTCCAGGTTCAAGCTGGTCAATGATATTCTCAAGAATGAGGTAAATATAGCAAAGCTCCGCTATGAATTGGCAGAGAAGGTGAAGGGACGGGTTGATGAAGACCAGAAGGCTTATTTCCTGCGGGAACAGCTGCGATCTATCCGGGAGGAGCTGGGAGAGGGCAATACTGAGGATGAGGCCGACAAATACCTGAAGCAACTGGAGGAGCTGCAGGCTTCTGAGGAGGTCAAGACGCGGATAAAGAAGGAGATTGACCGTTTTCGCAATACTCCCTCCGGTTCTTCGGAGAGCGGTGTAGAGCAGATTTATATCGAGACCCTGCTGGAGATGCCCTGGGAAAAATTATCGGAGGAGAACCGTTCCCTGGACCGGGCCGAGGAGATTCTGGAAAGGGATCATTATGGCCTGGAAAAGGTCAAGGAGAGGATGCTGGAGTTTCTGGCGGTGAAGAACCTGACAGAGAAGGGCCAGAGTCCTATTATTCTCCTGGTAGGGCCTCCCGGTACCGGAAAAACATCTATCGCCAAGTCCATTGCGGAAGCCTTAGAGAGGAAGTATATCCGTATTTCCCTGGGAGGCGTCAAGGACGAGGCGGAGATTCGGGGACACAGGAAAACCTATGTAGGCGCCATGCCGGGAGTCATCGCCTCCGGACTGCAGCGCTGTGGTGTCAGGAATCCCCTGATACTATTGGATGAGGTGGATAAGGTCAGCTCAGATTACAGGGGGGCCACGGCCTCAGCCCTTCTGGAGGTGCTGGATTCGGAGCAGAATAAGTACTTCAGGGATCATTATATCGAGATCCCTCTGGATCTTTCCGAGGTACTCTTCATAGCAACAGCCAATTCCACCCAAACCATTCCCGCCCCTCTTTTGGACCGCATGGAGGTGGTGGAGGTTTCAGGTTATACAGCCAATGAGAAATTTCATATTGCCCATGACCACCTTTTGAAGAAGCAGATAGAGAAGAACGGCTTAAAGCGGGGAAATCTCAAGATATCCGATGCCGCCCTCAGAGTCATTATCGATCAATATACCAAGGAAGCGGGAGTGCGTTCCCTGGAGCGGCGGATTGGGGAAATCTGCCGGAAAACGGCTAAGGCTTTCTGTAAGGAGGGGAAGAAATCTATTAGTGTCAATCCCAAAAACCTGGAGAAATATCTGGGAAAACCCAGATATCTCCCTGAGGATGAGGCAGGAGAGGATGCCGTGGGAATTGTCAGAGGCCTGGCCTGGACTTCGGTAGGCGGCGTGACCATGGAGATAGAGGTCAATATTATGCCGGGTAAGGGTGAATTGCTTCTCACAGGAAAGCTGGGGGATGTCATGAAGGAGTCGGCCAGAGCGGGACTCACCTATATCCGGTCCATCAGCAGCCGCTATGGCATTGGGGAGGATTATTTCCGAAAGCACGATTTCCATATCCATATTCCGGAGGGAGCCGTGCCCAAGGACGGACCCTCTGCCGGTATCACCATGGCAACGGCTTTATTTAGCGCTGTAACGGATATTCCCGTGAAGGCCAAGGTGGCCATGACCGGGGAAATCACCCTAAGGGGAAGGGTACTTCCTATCGGCGGCTTAAAGGAGAAGATTCTGGCAGCCAAGACCGCGAAAATCACTACGGTGCTGGTGCCGGTTAAGAACCGCCGGGATGTGGAGGAGATTTCCGAGGAGATAAAAGGAGGCCTGGACATCCGTTTTGTGGAGCATATGGATGAGGTGCTGAATACCGCCTTAAGCCGGATGCCGGAAGCGAAGCCCAGGACAAGGGGCAGGCAGAAAAAGGCCTGACGGTTTCCCGTGACAGATAGATGGCAGGAGGGAGTTCAGGCAGGAAGAGGCCTTGACGGTTTCCCGCGACAGATAGATGGCCGGAGAGATTTCGGGCAGGAAAGGGATGGACGAAAGAGGATATGGTAATTAAAACAGTAGATCTGGAAACCGTGGTGGGAGTTACGACGAAAAAGCTGCCTATTAACGGCCAGCCTGAGGTGGCCTTTGCAGGCAGGAGCAATGTGGGCAAGTCCAGCCTGATTAATGCCATTATGAACCGAAAAAGCTTTGCCCGGGTTTCCGAAACTCCGGGAAAGACCCAGACCATCAATTATTATCATATTAATCGGGAGTTCTATCTGGTGGATTTGCCTGGATACGGCTATGCAAAGGTGAGCCTGGACTTTAAGGCGGCCTGGGGGCCTATGATAGAGCGGTATTTGCATAAATCTAGGGATTTGAGGGCGGTATTTCAGTTAATTGATATTAGGCGGACTCCCAATCAGGATGATCTCTTGATGTATGACTGGATTTGCTCAGCCGGTTTTCAACCGATTATTATTGTGACCAAGACGGATAAGCTGAAGCGGTCTCAAAGGGAGGCTGCCATAGAGGGTATCCGCCAGGCGCTGCCCGGGGCCGGGGACACCTTATTTCTTCCTTTCTCCGCCAAGGACAAGTCAGGCAAAGAGGAAATCTGTGAAAAGATAGATCAAATATTATCTTCATGAAGCGCGAAAAAAGGGGCTGTTGCTTTTGCAACAGCCCCCTAAATCATTTCAGATTATGCACTGTAACCATGAGAATGGTTGTATGCGGCACAGATGCTATTTGTATTTTTAATCAGGATATTCATGGCGATGAAAGCACCAATACCGCAGATTAAAGAACCGATAATCAGCCACATAAGAATCGTACTACCGTTTTCCTGGAAGGTCATGCCGTATCTGGGCGCATTGTCGGCAAGGCGGTTACCCAGCTTGTAGTACCAGTACCAGGAATAGATACCGCATGTCACGATGCTCAGGAGAATAAAGGCCGCCAGGCCGGCAGTCTCCTGTCCGTCCCCTCCGCAGGCCACATTCACATCCTGGGCCATTTTGTAGATGAAATAGTAGCCATAGATGCCAAGGGTGATAATGGTGAGGACAATATAGGTGATAAGGTTCCTGTCTGTTTGAAGGGGACCGCCTCCATATCCGCCTCCCTGGGTGAATGTATTTCCAATATTCTGGAACTCATTGCCCATATTCCTTTCAGCTTGATTGAAGGCGCTTTTGGCCCGGTCTCCGAAACTGTTTGCATTGGAATTAAAAGACGCTCCGCAGGAAGAGCAGAAGGCACTGCCATCGGGGATTGAGGCCCCACACTTTGGACAAAACATATAGACTCCTTTCTATCCTATCTGTGATACATTATATTTTCTAAACTCCTGAAGACAAAACCTTCAGAGGGTCTAAAAACAACAATATCATCCGTGCCCAGAGCCATTCGCAGGGTATAAACCAAAATAAAAAGCAGAATGGCTACAAGGCAAACTAATTTATAGATCTGAGGATGTTTTTTTCGGAAAATATAGGAAATCAACCATATTTCCGGAACCATCCACAATGGGTGGTAATGAAAAGCGGAAGCAAAATCTAATCTGAGAACGGCCCTTAGGGCTCTTGTCATGCCGCAGGCAAGGCAGGAAACACCGGTCAAAAACTTAATTGGACAGCCTATTCCAACTAAATAAAAAATGAAATACAAAAAGACCACTGAAAAAATGGACATTGCTGTTTGTATGTATTTTCTTCGGGCTTTATTATCCAGTTCTTTTCATTCCCCAATAAATGATAAATATTTGCATTATTATATCATTAAGAGGACATCAATTAAAGTGTTTTGATAAATATTTCTAGTATCTTAATTTGATCATAAGAATCTTTCAAGGATATATAGTAGTATCACGAATTGACAAAAAAGTCCCACTGTATTAGGATTTAGGGAAACTAAACCAATGAAGTATGTGCAGAGGGGTTATAACCGGACTGTACAGAGAGAAGGAATGAAACCGGTTCCTAATAGGGAGGACAAATGGCTGAAAAGAAAAAGATGGTAGAGGCGATTACATCCATGGAGGAGGATTTCGCCCAGTGGTACACAGATGTGGTGAAAAGGGCAGAGCTCATTGATTATTCCAGCGTCAAGGGCTGTCTTATTATTAAACCTGCGGGATATGCCCTTTGGGAGAATATACAGGCGGATTTGGACAGGCGCTTTAAGGAAACCGGAGTCGAGAATGTCTATATGCCCCTATTTATTCCTGAGAGCCTTTTGAATAAAGAGAAGGACCACGTAGAGGGCTTTGCCCCGGAGGTGGCCTGGGTTACGGAGGGCGGCAGCGAGCCCTTAGAGGAGAGACTCTGTGTCCGTCCTACTTCGGAGACCCTGTTTTGCGATTTCTACAAGAATAATGTCCATTCCTACCGGGATTTGCCTAAGGTATACAATCAATGGTGTTCTGTGGTACGTTGGGAAAAGACCACCAGACCCTTCCTGCGTTCCAGAGAATTTCTGTGGCAGGAAGGCCATACAGTTCATGAGACTGCGGAGGAGGCGGAGGAGCGGACAGTTCGCATGCTGAATGTCTATGCAGATCTCTGTGAAGAGACCTTGGCTATTCCCACCATTAAGGGAAAGAAGACGGACAAGGAGCGTTTTGCGGGCGCCATGGCCACCTATACCATTGAGGCCATGATGCATGACGGCCATGCCCTCCAGTCAGGTACCAGCCACAATTTTGGGGATGGGTTTGCCAGGGCTTATGGCATTCAGTTTACGGGTCGGGATAATAAGCTGCATACTCCTTTCCAGACATCCTGGGGACTTTCCACCAGGATTATCGGAGCTATGATTATGGTGCACGGAGATAATGACGGCCTGGTCCTGCCTCCCAGGATTGCACCCACCCAGGTGGTTGTGATTCCTATCCAGCAGAGAAAGGAAGGGGTTCTGGAGGGAGCCAGGGCTCTTGCAGACTCTCTTTCCGAGTTCCGTGTAAAGCTGGATGATTCAGACAGGAGTCCCGGCTTCAAGTTTGCGGAGCAGGAGATGAGAGGCTTCCCCATCCGGGTGGAATTGGGACCCAAGGATTTGGAGAAGGGTAGCTGCGTTGTAGTTCGCCGGGATACCAGAGAGAAGTATGTTGTGGAGATTTCCAAGATCCGTGACTTTGTGGCGGAGCTTTTGGATACCATTCATACAGATATGCTGGAGCGGGCTAGAAAGCATTTAAATGAGAATATATATGAAGCCACGGATTACCGGGAGTTCAAGGATATTGCGGATAATAAGCCCGGCTTCATAAAGGCCATGTGGTGCGGTGATGTGGAATGTGAGAATAAGATCAAAGAGGATCTGTCTGTTACCAGCCGCTGCATGCCTTTTGATGACCAAACTCCTATATCGGATAAATGTGTCTGCTGTGGGAAGGCCGCAAAACACCTGGTATATTGGGGAAAGGCGTATTGATGCATATTGATTTGCCAAAAGACGTGAAAATCATAATTGGCACTCTTGAGAACGCAGGCTTCGAGGCTTATGCTGTCGGGGGCTGCGTTCGCGATTTTATTTTGGGTAGGGTGCCAAAGGACTGGGATATTACCACATCAGCCAAGCCTTTGGAGGTCAAGAGTCTGTTCCGCAGGACGGTTGATACCGGACTCAAGCATGGCACGATTACGGTTCTTTTGGGTAAAGAGGCCTATGAGGTGACTACATATAGGATTGACGGAACCTATGAGGATTCCAGGCATCCTTCTTCAGTCACATTTACCCCGAATCTGTCAGAGGATTTGAGGCGCAGGGACTTTACCATAAATGCCATGGCCTATAATGATAGAGAGGGCCTGGTGGATGATTTCTCCGGTATGGAGGATATCCGGCTGGGAATTATTAGGGCTGTCGGTAATCCGGAAGAGAGGTTTCATGAGGATGCTTTGCGGATTCTCCGGGCCTTCCGCTTCGCGGCCCAGCTGGGCTTTAGGATCGAGGAAGAGACGGAAAAGGCCGCAAGGGATCTCAGAGAGACTTTGGGCAATATTTCTGCGGAGAGGATTCGGGATGAGTTTACCAAGCTTTTGCTATCCCCTCATCCGGAAACATTGAGGAGTCTATATCAGTGCGGGATTAGTGCAGTTATTCTGCCGGAATTTGACCGCTGTATGGAGACAGATCAGAAGAATCCCCATCATGCCTACTCTGTGGGAGAGCATACCATAAGGGCCATTCAGAATATACGGGAAATAGATGTGGCCGGGGAAAGCCCGGAAAACAGGGAGGCTTACGGGACTATCCCTTCAGAAAGCGAGGAGGATAGGAAGAGATTTCGTTATCTGAGGTTAGCCATGCTGTTTCACGATATGGGCAAGCCTGCGTGTCTGACTACTGATGATGAGGGAATTGACCATTTTTACAGGCATCCTGACCTCAGTGAAAGGATGGCGCGGACGATATTGAAGGAACGCCTCAAGGAGGATAATAAGACCGTGGATGTGGTCTGTTCCCTGGTGCGCTATCATGATTTGAAGCCGAAACTAGACCCCGGAAATATTAGGAAGCAGATTTCAAAAATCGGAAAGGAACTATTTCCTTTACTATTCCAGGTTCAAAGGGCGGATATTCTGGCCCAGAGTGATTATCAGAGAGAAGAAAAGCTGCAATATCAGGATAGGTTTGAGGAGATCTACAGGCAAATCCTGGAAGAAGGAGATTGTGTGAGTATGCAGGAGCTGGCAATTAACGGGAATGACCTTATCCGGGACCTGAATCTGAAGGGAGGAAAGGAGGTCGGCCGTATCCTGAATGAACTATTGGATATGGTACTCGGGGATCCCAGCCTTAATGAGAGGGGGTTCCTATTATCCAAGGCTCAGGAGATGTGCGGTTCTGCCGATAGGAAGGAAGAGGGATCTTAAAGGAGGGGAGGTTCTGTATCGGAAGAAGCAGTTTTGAAAGGACAGAGTGTCTGAAAGGACAGGAAAACTGAAAGGATGGGGCTGCTGAAAGGATGTTTCTGAGGTGAAAGGAAGACCGGATAAAGGCAGCCCGGGCTTTATTTATACTTGTATAGGCTCCGAGGAGTTGTTTTATGAAAGAAATCATGTCTGGACTGTTATCCCAAGCCGCAGAGGGGACTGGGGAATCTCAAAAAAAGCAGGGAGAGAAAGGATTAAGGATGGGAGGGAGTTTTTTCCGCAGGAGGTCCTTTCTGTCCCTTCTCTGTATGCTGCTTTCATTTTGCCTTCTCTTTTCTGCCTGTTCCGGCAGCAATGAGCCTAAGGAAGAGGCTGAGAAACCCAAGGTGGAGTTCAAGGGGCCGCTCTCGGAGAATGATTCGAAAGCGGCGGGGAGAGCTGTCCTGATTAGCGTGAATAGCCTGGAGTCCAGGCTTCATCTGTCTGACATAGAGACTGCCGATCAATATCAATTCTCCTATGACGAAAAGACGGTTTTCACAGATGCCTATGGAGCCGCCATGGTGGCTGAGGAACTGCAGCAGGGGGATATTGTAGATGTGGTTCTGTCCGTCCACTCCAGAGTTTTAACCCAGGTCACCGGATGCCAGGAGGTTTTCACAGTTCCGGATATTTCAGACTTCGATATTAATTTGAATAAGGGTGTTTTCAGCACAGGAGATAAGAATTACCGTATTTCCAAAAAGACAATTGTCTTTGCGGACGGCGAGCAGAGCCGGTTTCAGGACATAAGGGAGGGCGACAGGCTGACCATAAAGGGTATGGGACATGATATCTATGTCATTTACCGGGGCAGCGGAGAGGGCCATGTCCGGATTCACGGTGCGGAGTCCTTTCAGGGCGGATGGGTTGAAATCGGAGAAATTATTAAGCCCATTGAAAATGAAATGGTTTTAACCCTGCCTGAGGGCACTTATCAACTGACTGTTTCCTATCATAAGTATGGAGGTTCAAAACAGGTCACCGTCAATCGGGGCCGGGAGACCCAGGTGGATGTCAGCGATTTGAAGGGAGATCTTTTGAAGATGGGCAAGATCACTTTTAGCTTTGAACCTGTGGACGCAAATCCTGTAGTGAAGATTGACGGGGAGCAGAAAAGTGCCTATATGCCTATTGAGATAGAGTATGGTGTTCATACTCTGGAAATCAGCGCGGAGGGATATGCCACTCTTTACCGTTATATAAGTGTAGGGGAGCCCATGGCAAATCTGGACATTAAGCTGGAGGCCAAGGAGAAGAAGGAAACTGAGAAGAAAAAGAATACTGCTTCAGATAATAAGACTCAGCAGGAGAAGAAAAATCCCGCTGACACAGGGGAATTAAAAGAAACCTTCCGGGCAGAGGAGGATGACACGGATAAGGGAAATAAGAGTGGGAATTCTGACACTGATACACAAAAGAAGGATCCGGGGCAGGTTCAGGAGCCGGAGCCTTCCTCTGTCAGCTCCACTACAAATCAGCTTTATATAGATGCACCCATGGGGGCTGAGGTCTTTTTCGACGGTTCCTATAAGGGCGTGGCCCCCTGCCACTTTCCTAAGGTTAGCGGCACCCATGTCATTACATTAATGCGGTCCGGCTATATTACAAAAAGCTATACAGTGACTTTGGGGGCAGATAGCTCCAATGAATCCTATACCTTTAATGCGCTGGAGCCGGAAGAGCATGACGCCTAGAGCCCGGACGGTCCTACCTATTGGGGAAGGCTTAGCATAAAGCGAAAAAATCCCCATTCTGTATTGACTTTGAGATACGAATCATTCAAAATAACCTAAGATTCAAGTGGAGAGGAAAGCTATGGCGGAATACCTGGCGAATGCCAAGATTAATTTAGGACTGGATATTACGGGGGTCAGGGAAAACGGCTATCATGATTTGAGGATGGTGATGCAGACCCTGCAGCTCTCGGATATTGTAAGCGTAGAGAGAGATGGGGCAGGCCGGGATATTATTACGGAAACCCTAAAGGAGGGCGAGCGGGGGCTGGTTCCTGATGACAGGACCAATCTGGCCTACCGGGCGGCCAGGCTTCTTTTTGATGAGTTTGGTATTGAAGAAGGGATTCGGATTCGGATTCAAAAGAGAATTCCCATTGCAGCAGGACTGGCGGGAGGCAGCAGTGATGCCGCGGCGGTATTGAGGGCCGTCAATGACCTATTTTCCCTGGGACTCAGTCTGGAGGAGCTGCAGAGCAGGGGAGTGACCCTGGGAGCGGACATTCCCTATTGCCTGGTGGGAGGAACGCGGATTGCTGAGGGAATCGGTGAGGAGCTGACGCCTGTGGTGCCGGCAATGCCTGTCTGTCCGGTTCTTCTCATTAAACCAAAGGCCGCCGTTTCCACAGGTGCGGTATATACAGCCTATGATAAGGGAAGACAGGACTTTCATCCCAATATAGAGAAACTTGTCTCTGCCATTAGGGACGGGGATCTGAAACTGGTGGGAAAGAGCCTGGGAAATGTGTTGGAGCAGGTGACAGTGTCCATGGTGCCGGAGATTAGGGAAGTCAAGCAGTTCCTAATGGGAGAGGGGGCTTTGGGATCCCTCATGAGTGGCAGCGGACCCACAGTGTTTGGGCTTTTTTCTGACAGGGAGAATTGTGGTGCGGCAGAGGACAAGGCACGCAGGACTTATCCCGATATGGAGGTCATATCTACCTTCATAGCAGGCTAAGTATTATCGATAGATTAGTTTTCGGTAATTATTGACCTATAGGAATTCATCTGAGGGGTATAGGATAGAAGACATGTTTAGTTATCAAAGTGATATTAATGAAGCCTTCCTTCCGCTTCGCGATACGGTATTTAGACAGCTGCGGATGCAGATTCTGCATGGAGAGCTGAAACCCGGAGAGAGGCTGATGGAGGTATCCCTGTCTGAAAAGCTGGGGGTCTCCAGGACTCCGGTCAGGGAGGCTATCCGTATGCTGGAGCAGGAGGGGCTGGCGGTCATACTTCCCCGAAGGGGAGCTCATGTGGCCAGTATTGAGAATAAACAGCTGGAGGACATGCTGGAGGTCAGGAGAACCCTGGAAACCTTCACGGTCAATTTGGCCTGTTCCCGTATTACAAAGGCCCAGGTGGATGAACTCCGGGAGATTAATTCGGAGTTTGCCCAGGCAATTGAGACAGGAGATACGGTGGCGATAGCAGATATGGATTTCCGCTTTCACGGGAACATTGCCCTGGCCTCCGGAAACAAAAAGATTGTTGAGATTCTGACCCATCTCCGGGAGCAGCTTTTTCGATATAAGTATGAATATCTCAAGAATGCAGATAATCCCAGACATCTCATAGAGGAGCATGAGGCGATTTTGCAGGCCTTTGAAATGGGAGAGAATGATAAGGCTGTGGAGATTATCAGACTCCACGTGGATATGCAGGAGCTTGGGATTTACCACTCCCTGGAAGAGTCAAAGCAGAAGTAGGCCGGGGAGACTATGATAGAAAGGAGAAATATGAGAGGTGATGTGCTAGTATCGGTCCGGGGACTGCAGATGGATGACAGTATGGAAGCGGATCCGATTGAAATTATTACTAGTGGGAAATATACCAAGAAGGATAATAAGAGTTTTCTCCGATTTGAACAGTTTGAGGATGATACCTCGGTCACAAAGAATATATTGACTTTTGACGAGAAATCTATGGAGCTTACACGCAGGGGCGGGAGCCAGCTGCATATGAGTTTTTTTAAGGATGAAAAGACCTTAACTAATTATGGAACTCCCTTTGGAAATATTCTGGTGGGAGTGGATACGAAGAAGATTAGTGTGGATGAGTCCAAGGATCAGGTTCATGTGGCGGTAGACTATGCTTTGGAGATTAATTATGAGCATATGGCCGACTGCAAATTGACGGTGGATATTAGGCCCCGGGCAAAAGGGGCTCTCTAGGGTTCTAAGGCTATGGGGACCGGGAAGTCTTTGAGCAGTTTTCTAAGGCTGGTTGATTTCCTTAAGTATAAGGGCACTTATGGATACACGTAAGCCCGTAAAGCGGGGTGAATTAGGAGGTAGTGTGATGAAGGTGAGAAAAGCGGTTATTCCGGCAGCGGGGCTGGGGACAAGGTTCCTCCCTGTCACAAAGGCGCAGGCAAAGGAAATGCTGCCTATTGTGGACAAGCCTACAATCCAGTATATCATTGAAGAGGCTGCCGCCGCAGGTGTAGAGGATATTATTGTCGTAACCGGCCGTAATAAGCGTTCCATTGAGGATCATTTTGATCGCTCCATAGAGCTGGAAATGGAGTTGGAGAAAGGCGGTAAGGAAGAGCTTTTGAAGATTGCCCGGGCCATTCCGGAAATCGCCAATATTCATTTCATCCGTCAGAAACAGCCCTTGGGCCTTGGACACGCAGTGCTGACCGCCAGCCATTTCATTGGGGATGAGCCCTTTGCCGTGCTCTTAGGCGATGACGTGGTTATTTCCAAGAAGCCCTGCCTGCAGCAGATGGTGGAGGTTTTTAGCGAATATAAGACCTCGATTCTGGGTGTGCAAAAGGTTTCAGAGGATGTGGTACATAAGTATGGTATAGTGGACTGCAAGCCTGTGGATGACAGGGTCTTCAAGGTAAAAGACCTGGTGGAGAAGCCGCCCCGGGAGGAGGCTCCCAGTAATGTGGCCATCCTGGGCCGTTATATTCTGACCCCTGCCGTATTTAGCTATCTGGAAACTCAGGAGAAGGGGGCCGGGGGCGAAATTCAGCTGACGGATGCCCTTCGCCGCCTGGCCCATGACGAGGCCATGTATGCCTATGTTTTCAAGGGTCACCGCTATGATGTGGGTTCCAAGATAGGCTTTTTGCAGGCTAATATTGAGTTTGGCCTCCGGAATCCGGAAATCAGTGAGGAGTTCAAGGATTATCTGGATGCCCTTCACGAAAATATGGACCAAATGCTGGACTATGATTGAGAAATTTGCGGGATGACAGTAGCATCTCATGGGTCCGGAGGACTTGAGATGTTTTCTTTGAGTCAAAGTCGGGTAGGGGGATTGTATCCCCCTATTCCTATGTAAGGGAATAATGGATTTGAAAAAGGCAGCAGTGAGAGAAAAAGAGAGAAAAAGGGCATATATCCTTGGAATACCCTACGTGGTTTCGGATATTTCAAAGGCTGCGCGTTATCTGCTTCGTCATAGGAAAGACCTGTCGGGACAGTATGTCTGTTTTTCCAATGCCCATACTGCCGTGACAGGCTGGGAGGATCCTGCCTATAGGACAGTGCAAAAGGAGGCCGCCCTTGTTTTTCCGGACGGAAATTCTATTGCGGTGGAAATGAGGGCAAGAGGATATAGAAGGGCTGAGCGTATAGCCGGGCCTGATTTCATGACCATGCTCTTTTCTCTGGGATTGAAGGAAAGGGTTTCCCATTACTTCTATGGATCCTCGGAGGAAACCCTTGAGGCGCTGAGGAAATCGCTTTCCAGGACCTATCCCGGTATCCGTATTGCCGGGACCTATTCCCCTCCCTTCCGGGAGATTTCGGAAGAGGAGGACAGGGAGCATGTGGAGAGAATAAATAAAGCCCGGCCGGACTTCGTGTGGATTGGTCTGGGTGCCCCAAAGCAGGAGAAATGGATGGCGGCCCATAAGGATCGGATAAAGGGGGTCATGCTGGGCGTGGGTGCAGGATTTGATTTCCATTCGGGCAAGGTCAAGAGGGCGGCACCCTGGATCCAAAAGCTGGGACTGGAGTGGCTGCAGCGATTGATGCTGGATCCCAAACGGCTTTTGAAGAGGTATTTGGTGACCAATACGAAATTCATCTGGTATGCCAAGATAAAGAAGAGATAAGAAAAGCATCGAAAAACCGGGTTTAATTGTAGGCTACGAGCCAAAGCCTCATGGGACGCCTGCGTCCCGATGAGGCCTTGGCGACAGCCCATCATCGAAGGCCCGAAGGGCCTGAGATGTGGGCGAGGCCGGAATCGAGAGGGGGTTCCCTCCCCTCTCGATGGTTTTTCAATGCTTTTCTTTATCGCAGAGCCGCCGGGATGAATTTGTCGGCTAAAACCGGCCGGCGGCTTTAATGACCCCTGTCAGCGGGGCATTCTGCCGTATAGCTCGGACAGATCCCTAATACTGCGGGAAAGATCTTCGGACAGATAATTGGGAGCAAGCCTCCACTGCCAGTTATTGTCCTGGGTACCCGGGAAATTGATGCGGGCCTCCTTTCCCTTGCAAAGATAGTCCTGCAGGGGAATAATACAGAGATTGGCTACAGACCGGTAAGCCTCCCGAATCATATCCCATACAAAGCCGTTGTAGTCCGTATTCATGGAATTAATATAGCGACGGGCAAAGTAGCGCTCACCGTCATTAATTTCCTCTATCCAGGCCCTGGTGGGGGTGTTGTCATGGGTTCCCGTATAAACCACGCAGTTTTGAATATGCTTGTGATTCATGTAATAGCTGTCCCAGCTGGTAAAGGCATATTGGAGCACCTTCATGCCGGGGAAGCCGGAATCGGCTAAAAGCTTCTCGTTCTCGGGGGTATTGGTGCCCAAATCCTCCGCAATTACATTTAGGTGGCCGATTTTCTCTTCCATGGCGCGGAACAGATCCATTCCGGGACCCGCTTTCTGCTCTCCGTTTCTGGCGTTGCTGTCCCCGTAGGGAATGGCGTAATATTCAGCAAAACCATGGAAGTGGTCAAAGCGGATCACATCATAGAATTGGTAATTTCGCTGCATACGGCGGATCCACCAGGAGTAGCCGTCCTTTTTTAACCCCTCCCAATCGTATACCGGATTCCCCCAGAGCTGGCCGTCGCAGGAGAAGGCGTCGGGAGGGCAGCCCGCTACAGCCTTGGGACGGAGATTCTCGTCCATCTGAAACACCTCGGGATGGGCCCAGGCGTCAGCACTGTCTGCAGAGGCGTAGAAGGGCAAATCGCCGATAATCTTCACCTTCTTCCCGTTGGCATAGTCCCGGAGCTTTTTCCATTGGCGCTGGAACTCATATTGGATGAAGCGGTAGAAATCAATGCTATCCGCAAACTCCTTCTTTGCCAGGGACATGGCCTTTTCTTCCCGCCTTCTATAGTCCTCGTCCCAGTCCTGCCAGGGCTTGCCGCCCTGATCCTCCTTTAGGGCCATGAAAAGGGCATAGTCCGTCAGCCAATAATCCTGCTCCTTTAGGAAATTCAGGTAGTCCGCCTTCATTTCCCTGGTGAATTCCGTCTCGGGGGCGGCTTCTTCCATAATTATATCCTCGAAAGAGCTGGAATTCTTTGAAGGAGAAGTCTCTTCATCGGTGGCTTTATTCTGAGTCTGTCCGGTCTTTCCTGCCATATTATTCTCTAGAGGAGCCCCGTCCTGAAGGGGGGACTCGTCTTTGAGAGAATTGCTATCTCCAAAGGCCTCATTTCGCGTTTGGACTAAAGCACCATCCACAAGGGTGACCTTATACTCAGACTCTCTTTCCGTTAATATGGGCGTTTTCTGCTTTTTCTCGCTGACCACAGGCTTCTCCCTAAGTATGTCTCTGCGGAAACGCCTATAGGCCGCCTTTAGAATGAAAAAACGGCTGTTATAAATAGCGCCGTAGTCTACTCTCTCCGGATTGGAGCCGAAATCATAGCCCTCCAGATCCTCAGGCTTTAAAAGACCTTCCTCCAATAGGATTTCAGGTGAAATGAAGTAGGGATTTCCGGCAAAGGCGGAAAAGGGCTGGTAGGGGGAGTCCCCAAAGCCTGTGGGTCCCACGGGCAGAATCTGCCAATAGCCCTGTCCGGATCTTTCGAGAAAGTCTACAAATTCATATGCTTCCCTGGAGAAGCAGCCAATGCCATATTTTGAAGAAAGTGAAAAAATTGGAAATAGAATGCCACAGCCTCTCATAATATTGCCTTTCTTGATTAAAGCTCCGACCGCGAGACTCGGCGCAGGATACGGGTCAGCGTCGGCTGACAGCCTCCAAATCGAATCCCGGCGGGTTTCGCGAAGTGTTTATTTCGATGGGAGATTGGACCCCCATTGAGACGAAATTGTTATAACCTGCCCCTTAAGAAAGGGTCTTCTCTCGTTGAATAATTTTCAATTGAGTAGGGAAGATGCAAATCGCACCCTCTCGCCCATGAGCCGCCGGTCGGCTTTAGCCGACAAATTTCATCTCGGCGGCTCTGCGATAAAAAATGAGTTCCACCGGGGAAGGCGGAACTCAAGATGTTTATATCATAAACAGTTTGGTGGACCTTACAGCGGCTTTGCACCGGCTTTCTTTTGAATGTCTTCCTTAAACTTGGAGAACTTGGACTGTTTTTTCTTGTCCTTAGGCTGGTCCAGACTGCCCCGGATGCCCTTTACACCTACGATGTAGAGACCGCTGACGGTGGCCTTTACTTCTTTTTTCACAGGAATAATGTCGAAAACCTTGGCATCACAGAGGAAGGTCATAATCTGGGGTCCCACCTTGCCCTTGACCACAGGCATTTTTGTCCTTCTCAATAGCTTTGGCGTATTCTCTATCACCATAGCGGGAAGCCCGGCATCCTTGAGCCGCATTTTCTTTTTGTCAATGATCAGCATGGATACGGTCTGCTTGGTAGCCGCAATCTGTTCCTCCTGCTCCGATTGCCGCTTTTGCACCTTGCGGCCCAGGAAATAGAGCACAATCACGACAATTAAGAGTATAGCCAGTACGATTAAAAAAATTGTCCAGAACGTAGACATGAAATGGAACCTCCTTAAGCTGCCCTTTAGTGTTTTTTCATGGCAGCAGAAATGCTTTGTCAATAAAAAGTGAGAACTATTTTAGCATTTTTTTAGAAATGAATCAATGCTTATTGATTTCTACTTTATGTTTACCTCAAAATGTGGTATAAATAGATTTACGCGCTACAAGAGGAGGATTTATTATTATGGAAATATTAGAAAATGATGTAGCTTGGGACAAAGAAGAGGCAGAGATTTCTGAAGAGGAAAAAGAAATGATGAATAGCTTAGGAAGGAAGGCCCGGGGCCGCAGGATGAAAACTATCTTTGGAGCATTGGTTCTTTCGGCAGCTCTTATGACAGGCTGTGGCGGAGCAGGACAGGCAGGAAGTGGTGAAAGCGCAGGAGGGACTGTCAGCGATTCTGATTCCTCCGGTTCGCAGATTACCAGGGAAAACCTGGATCTTTCAAGCCTTGTGACACTGGGGGATTATAAGGGACTCAAGGTGACCATTGGAAACACGGAGATTTCCGAAGAGGATTTGCAGAGCTTTATCGATAGCATGCTGGAGAGCCACAAAGTATCGAAGCCTGTCACCGATCGGGCCGTGAAGGAAGGGGATACGGTCAATATTGACTATGAAGGAAAGAAGGATGGAGAGCCCTTCCAGGGAGGTAGTGCCAAGGGCTACAATCTGGAGATTGGCAGCGGCTCCTTTATCGATGGCTTCGAGGATGGCCTTGTGGGGGCGGAAATCGGAGAGGAGAGGTCTCTGAACCTGCGCTTCCCGGATAATTATCACGCGGAGGACCTGGCAGGGCAGGATGTGGTCTTTGATGTGAAGGTGAATTCAATTTCCGAGAACGAGCTGCCTGAGCTTACAGACGAGCTGGTTAAGGAAATCAATTCTGAGGCCTCTACGGTGGAGGAGTTCCGGGAGCAGGCCAAGGAGGATCTGAGGGAGACCAGGACGGAATCCGTGAAGCAGTTAGCCTATACCGATCTGCTGAACCAGGTCAAGGCCAGTTCAAAGGTGGTAAGCGGGGATCAGCTTCCCGCAGATCTGGTGAAGCAGGAGACGGATAAGTATATGGCCCAGTTCTCACAGATGCTGACGGGTTACGGTATGAATATGGAGGACTTCCTGGATGATCAGAATATGAATGAAGAGGATCTCAGGAAGGATATTGAACAGCAGACACGGGGAACCCTGTCCCAGACCCTTGTCATATGGGCGCTTGCCAATGCGGAGAATATTGAGGTGACAGACGCCGATATGGATGCTTTCTATGAGAAAATGGCTAAGCAGTACGGGCTTCCTGACGGGAAGAGCTTCAAGGATTATGTGGCCAATTACGGGTCTCAGGATGACTATGTGGAGATGGTTCTGGAGAATAAGGTGGGAGAGATGCTTCTGAAGAATGCGGATGTAACCAATCCCGAAATGATTAGCTGGAAATAGAAGAGACAGGGACTTAGAGGACTCTCTGGAGTATAGGACCGCCATTGATGCGGCATAGGAGGAAAGATGGAGAATATAATTGAAATTAGGGAGATTTTTCGCAATAAGGAAAAATATGCTGACGGGGAGATTGTGGTAGGCGGCTGGGTCCGTTCCAACCGGGATTCCAAGGCTTTTGGCTTCCTGGTCCTGAGTGACGGCACCTTCTTTGAGCCGCTGCAGGTGGTCTATCATGACACCATGGCTAATTTCGCGGATATTAGCAAGCTCAATGTGGGAACAGCTGTTATCGTAAAGGGAAAGCTGGTCCTGACCCCGGAAGCTAAGCAGCCCTTTGAAATCCAGGCGGAGGAGGTAAAGGTGGAGGGTCCCTCCACACCGGATTATCCTCTTCAGAAGAAGAGACATACCCTGGAATACCTGCGGACCATGACTCATTTAAGGCCCCGTACCAATACCTTCCAGGCGGTATACCGGGTCCGTTCCGTCCTGGCCTATGCCATTCATAGGTTCTTCCAGGAGAGACACTTTATTTACGTCCATACACCCATTATCACGGGGTCTGATGCGGAGGGCGCCGGTGAAATGTTCCAGGTGACCACCCTGCCTCTGGGAGATATACCCAAGAATGAGGACGGAAGTCCGGATTTCAGTGCGGATTTCTTTGGAAAGGCCACAAACCTCACGGTTTCCGGTCAGTTAAATGGTGAGACTTTTGCCCAGGCCTTCAAGAATATCTACACCTTTGGACCTACCTTCCGGGCGGAAAACTCCAATACTACCCGCCACGCCGCCGAATTCTGGATGATTGAGCCGGAAATCGCTTTCGCGGATTTGGAAGACAATATGAAACTAGCCGAGGATATGCTGAAGTATATTATTCAATATGTCCTGGATAATGCCCCTGAGGAAATGGAATTCCTCAATAAGTTCATTGACAAGGGCTTAATTGAGCGTCTGCAGCATGTGGTGAGTTCCGATTTCGGACGGGTCACCTATACGGATGCCATCGCCCTTTTGGAAAAGGAAAATGATAAGTTCGAATACAAGGTTTCCTGGGGCTGCGATTTGCAGACCGAGCACGAGCGCTATCTGACGGAGAAGGTATTTAAGCGGCCCGTCTTTGTGACAGATTATCCCAAGGAAATCAAGGCTTTCTATATGAAGCTGAATCCGGATGGAAAGACGGTGGCGGCCATGGACTGCCTGGTACCCGGAATCGGTGAGATCATTGGCGGCTCTCAGAGGGAGGATGATTTTGATCTCCTGAAAAAGCGTATTGAGGAGCTGGGAATGACGGCAGAGCAGTACGGCTTCTATCTGGATTTGAGGAAATATGGTTCCACCCGGCATGCAGGCTATGGCCTGGGCTTTGAAAGGGCTGTCATGTATATAACCGGCATGGAGAATATCCGTGACGTATTGCCCTTCCCCCGTACAGTGGGAACCTGTGAATTATAATTTAGAATACAGAACTTTGGCTATAGCAGGCAGATAAGGTATTTATCATTAATTCCATAATTAATCAGAGTAATGGGTGCCTGCTATAGCGGTCAAAACACCATATTTGCAGACAGTTTGAAATATTAGGGGATTCCGCATTTCATCGGTAATTCGCAATACGAACCTGACCGGGCGCTTGCGAAGCAAGAGGAGTGACCAGCAAAAGGGCGGGGGATTTCCGGATGCGCCTCCTTGCTTTTGGAAAGTCATGAGTGGCTGTCACCATCAATAGATCGGCATGTCTGCGAATAAGGATATGAGCAGCATGAGATTTTTATTGTGGCTGAATTAATATTTTCATATTTCGTTTTTCAGCCATATAATATGCTTGAACCGCGCATTCCGCCCTGGTTCCGAAAGGAAAGACAGATATCATGAAACACAAACAAAATAATACTAAACAAAACATGAGACGTCTTTTGCGGAGAAGGATTCCCTGCGTTTTCCTAACGTTAGTGCTACTCATGAATATGGTGGTACCTGCGTGGGCGGAACGTTCCAGAGAGGAAATCCAGCAGGAGCAGCAGGAGTCCAAGAAGGGGCTGGAGGCTGCGGAGGGAGAGGCGGCAGGCCTGGAAAGCGAAAAGGCGGAGGCTGAGGCCGCCATGAAAAAGTCTCAGCAAAGACTGGTGGAAATCCTGGCGTCAGTCAGCATTATCGAGGAAGAAATTAACGTCAAAACCGGAGAAGTGGATGAGGCCAAGGCTCAATACGATGAGGCCAAAAAGCAGGAGGATAAGCAGTACCAGGCTATGCGCCGCCGTATTCGCTATATGTATGAGAACGGGGAATCCCTGGGACCCTATCTCCAGCTTTTCGGGGAATCCGGGGACTTTGCCGAGGCTCTGAACCGGTCAGAGTATGCTGAGGAAATCTACGAGTATGACAGAAATCTCTTGCGTAAATATGTGGAAGTCAAGGAAGAGGTCAAGCGGAAAGAGGAAAAGCTAGAGAACGAGATTGACGAGCTAAATGAGGTCAAGGACACCTATGTGGAGCAGTCTGAGGAATTAGAGGGCCTCATTGATGAGCAAAGGCAGACAGTAGATGATTTTGCCGCTGAACTCAGTGCCGCCAGAGCCAGAGCCGCCAGTTACCGTAATGAGATTTCCAGACAAAATGAAGAAATAAGGCAGATTGCCGCCAGAGAAGAGGCGGAGCGCAAGGCTAGGGAAGAGGCGGAACGTAAGGCCAAAGAAGAGGCCCGAAAGGCTGAGGAGGCCCGAAAGGCCGCCGAGGAAGCAGCCAAAAAGGCCCAGGAGGAGGCTCAAAAGGCTGCCGAGGAAGAGAGAGAGCGGGCAGAGGAGGCTTTGAGAAAAGCCCAGGAGGAGGCCGCAGCCGCCCAGAAGGCCGCCGAGGAGGCCGCCAAGAAGGCAGCTGAGGAAGCGGCCCAAAAGGCGCAGGAACAGCAGAAGTCTAGCGGAGGGTCCTCTGGCGGAAGCGCCAAGGGCAGTGAAATTGCCGCCTATGCAAAGCAGTTTTTGGGTAATCCCTATGTTTTGGGCGGAACCAGTCTGACCAACGGCTGTGACTGTTCAGGATTCACATTCTCTGTCTATGCCCATTTCGGCTATAGCATTCCCAGAACCTCCTGGGAGCAGAGGTCAGCCGGCAGAGGGGTTTCCTATTCCGAGGCACAGCCCGGAGACCTAATCTGTTATGCGGGACATGTAGGACTCTATGTAGGTAACGGTACTATCTGCCATGCCTCCACACCTGCCTCCGGCATCAAGCTGACCACAGCCACTTATCGGGAAATCCTGACTATCCGTCGAATTATTTAATATATGTAAGTAGAGCAGGCAGGCCGGTTGGAAGGAAGTTCCAGCCGGCTTGCTTCCTCTATATGATTTAATTCTTAATTAAGAGGAGGACCAAATGAACGAAGGACAGAGAATGTACGATCTGTGCTGCCGGATCTTTCCTATCTGCCGCAGCATCATGGGAAACGGGGTCAGAGAGACCTTCCGTATCCTCCAGGATGAAATATCTGATATTCCCTTTGAAATGCACGAGGTGCCCACCGGAACCCAGGTCCTGGACTGGAAGGTGCCAAAGGAATGGAATATCAGGGACGCCTATATAGAGACTCCGGACGGCAGAAGAATCTGTGACTTTAAGGAGAATAATCTCCATGTCCTTCATTATTCGGTTCCCACGGACAAGCTTGTCAGTCTTTCGGAATTAAAGGAGCATATAACGACATTAAAGGATCAGCCGGATCTCATTCCCTATGCCTCCAGTTATTACAAGGAGAGATGGGGCTTTTGCCTGCCCTACAGGGATCTTGTGACCCTGCCGGAAGGGGACTATCACGCTGTCATCGACTCCACTCTGGAGCCCGGCAGTCTGACCTATGGAGAAATCCTGATTCCCGGAGAGTCCGAGGAGGAGGTCTTTTTCTCCAGCTACACCTGCCACCCCTCCATGGCCAATAATGAGTGCTCCGGACCCAGCCTCATAGTGGCCCTGGTCAGATATTTGAAGGATTTACCCAGGCGCAGGTACAGCTACCGGCTATTGCTGGCTCCGGAAACCATCGGAGCCCTGACCTACCTAAGCCGGAACCTGGATCATATGAAAAAGCATGTGATTGCGGGCTTTAATCTGACCTGTGTGGGGGATAACCGGGCCTATTCCATTATCCACTCCCGCTATGGCGATACCCTGGCGGATAAGGTTCTGACCAATGTCCTAAACTATCACGACCCCGAATATCAGGACTTCCCCTATACGGCGCGGGGGTCCGATGAGAGACAATATCAGGCTCCCGGGGTGGACATCCCCCTGGTCTGCTTCTGCCGGTCCAAATACCATATTTATCCTGAGTACCATACTTCAGCGGATAATCTGGACCTCATTAGCCCAGAGGGCCTGCAGGGTTCCTTTGATGTCATGGTCAAAACGATTCAGGCTCTGGAGCATAATTATTATTACCGCACCCAGACTCTGGGAGAGCCCCAGCTGGGCAGGCGGGGGCTGGTGCCCACCATGTCCAGTAAGGAGACCTATCAGCAGACTCTTGCCCTCAAGGATCTCATAGCCTATGCGGATGGACGGAATGACCTAATCGACATCAGCAATTGGATTCATGTCCCGACAGAGAGACTGATTCCACTTACAGAGCAGCTGCTGGAGTGCGGTTTATTCAAGGAAGAGGAGAGATGAGCGAGCCCTCAATCCCGTGGCCGAGAAAACAGTGCCTAAACCGGGGGAAAAGCCAGATTTAGGCACAGAATTACTGTTAGCACCTATAGGGCAGATGAGCATGAGGACAGGCTCGCTTAAATATATTATAGATAACAAAAACGGCCCAGTCTCTTGGTCAAAGGCTGGGCCGTTTTCTAATCCGTAAGAAGTATCTGCGATTTAGATGGAAACTCTCTGAAATAAGTAAGCAATCCCCCGCTTAATGCTAATGCATTTGAAGCGGGGGATTTGTTGTGTAGGCTGCCCATCATCGAAGACCCGAGGGCACTGAGATGTGGGCGAGGCCCGAATCGAGGTGTCAGCTTTCTCGATTACTGTATTCAAACTAAGATATTGCAAACTTCAGGCATGAATATTGGGAAATTCCTGCTTGCTAGTCTTCCTAAATCATACCTTGGGCAATGTAGCGATAGACTTCTGCAAATCCTCATCAGTGGGGATGGTATCCGTCATGAGGCCGTCATGGAACTTCTCATAGGCCACCATATCGAAGTAACCAGTGCCGGTGAGACCGAATACGATATTCTTCTCTTCCCCGGTCTCCTTGCACTTCAGAGCCTCATCCATAGCTACCTTGATGGCGTGGCTGCTCTCGGGGGCCGGCAGGATACCTTCCACCCGGGCAAACTCCTCGGCGGCCTTGAAGACCTCGGTCTGCTCCACGCTTGTGGCGGAGATGAGCTTCTGGTCATAGAGCTCAGACAGAATGGAGCTCATGCCGTGGTAGCGCAGGCCTCCGGCATGGTTGGCGGAAGGAATGAAGCTGCTGCCCAGAGTATACATCTTGGCCAGGGGACAAACCTTGCCGGTATCGCAGAAATCATAGGCGTAAACACCTCTTGTCAGGCTGGGGCAGGATGCGGGCTCCACGGCGATTAGCTTGTAATCAGCCTCGCCCCGCAGCATTTCTCCCACGAAGGGGGAGATAAGTCCGCCCAGATTGGAGCCGCCTCCGGCACAGCCGATAATCATGTCGGCCTTAATGCCGTACTTGTCCAGAGCAGCCTTGGTCTCTAGACCGATAATGGACTGGTGGAGAAGGACCTGGGACAGAACCGAACCCAATACATAGCGGTAGCCGTCCTGGCTCACAGCGGCCTCAACCGCTTCTGAAATAGCGCAGCCCAGGCTTCCCGTGGTGCCGGGGAATTCCGCATTGATCTTTCTTCCCACCTCTGTATTCATGGAGGGAGAAGGAGTCACCTGAGCCCCATAGGTCCGCATGACCTCTCTCCGGAAAGGCTTCTGCTCATAGGAAACCTTTACCATATAAACCTGACAGTCCAGATCAAAGTAAGAGCAGGCCATGGAAAGTGCTGTGCCCCACTGTCCGGCTCCGGTTTCCGTGGTAACACCCTTGAGACCCTGCTTCTTGGCATAATAGGCCTGGGCTATGGCGGAATTCAGCTTATGGCTGCCGGAAGTGTTATTTCCCTCGAATTTATAATAAATATGGGCGGGAGTCTGCAGCTTCTCTTCCAGGCAGTAGGCCCGGACTAGGGGAGAGGGCCGGTACATCCTATAGAAATCCCGGATTTCCTGGGGAATCTCAATCCAGGCGTCTGTATCATTCAGCTCCTGTGCCGCTAATTCCTCACAGAATATTCCTGAGAGCTCTTCCTTTGTGACAGGCTTCAAGGTGCCGGGATTCAGAATGGGAGCCGGTTTCTTCTCCATATGGGCCCGCACATTGTACCATGCTTTGGGCATTTCGCTCTCCTCCAGGTAAATCTTGTAGGGTATCTTCTTCTCTGCTGTCATTCACTTACCTCCTTAATTAATACCGAATGGTTCTCGCATTGTTCTGAAAAGAGAAGTCGGGATGGATAGTAGATGGAAGCCGGATCCTTCATATGGCCCCGGTGAAGATCCTGCCGAATTCAAATTGTCAGAACTCGTGTATTATAAAAGATTTCCAGGGATATGACAATCATTTTCCGCTTGAGAGAGCGGCCGGCCGTCTGTTGAAAATTTATTTTCCGAATGCGTCAGGGAAACGCACTCGGAAGTCCCGCGCCCTGCTCGTCC
Source organism: Lachnospiraceae bacterium (assembly GCA_024680595.1). Classification (GTDB taxonomy): domain Bacteria; phylum Bacillota; class Clostridia; order Lachnospirales; family Lachnospiraceae; genus NK4A144. The sequence goes on from JAILCB010000155.1 coordinate 48,512, forward strand.
CACAGCTCCAGCTGACCGTCTATATCCACCCGCGCCTCGTGCGGGACACGCACCCTGTTCCCTGGAATCAATGCCGCCGTCGGCAAAATCAATCCCGCACCCTGCTCCGCAGGAACCTGGTCGCCTACGTATTCCGAATTTCCGATGAAATTCGTAAACCTGTACTTGATCCATAAATGTTGTTTTGCTATTATAGTCATGTTTTGTAAAAATCGATTTGACACGTTTTCGGATAGAAGTAAACGAGTTTACAGGTAATAGGTCAAAGAGCATTCGCTTAGGAGGATTTGAAATGGCGGAGAAAGAACGCAGGGTAGGTACTGTTTCAAGGGGAATCCGATGCCCCATCATCAGGCAGGGGGATAACCTTGAGGAAATTGTGGCGGATAGCGTATTAGCGGCTGCCGAATCTGAGGGATTTGCCATTCGCGATAAGGATGTCATTTCCGTAACAGAGTCCGTAGTGGCCCGGGCCCAGGGTAATTATGCCACAGTAGATGATATTGCAGAGGATGTCCGGAAAAAGCTGGGCGGGGAAACCATCGGCGTCATTTTCCCTATTCTCTCCCGGAACCGTTTCGCCATCTGCCTCAGAGGTATTGCCAAGGGGGCAAAGAAGATCGTCCTCATGCTGAGCTATCCCTCGGACGAGGTGGGAAATGAGCTGGTGAGCCTGGACAAGCTGGATGCTGCAGGAGTAAATCCTTATAGCGATGTCCTGACCCTGGACAAGTATAGAGAACTCTTCGGCGTCAATATTCATCCTTTCACTGGAGTGGATTATGTAGAGTATTACGGCAAGCTTATTGAGGAGTGCGGAGCACAGGTGGAAATCATCTTCGCCAATCAGCCTAAGGCCATCCTTTCCTATACGGACTGCATCCTGACCTGTGATATCCATACCAGGAAGCGGACCAAGAGGATCTTAAAGGAGGCGGGGGCCAAGGTTGTCTGCGGACTGGATGAGATCCTGAACGCTTCTGTTAATGGCAGCGGCTATAATGAGGATTACGGCCTCTTAGGTTCTAATAAGTCTACTGAGGATCAGGTAAAGCTCTTCCCTAGGGACAGCCAGCCTCTGGTGAATGGGATTCAGAAACGCATTCTGGAAAAGACCGGAAAGAAAGTGGAGGTCATGATCTATGGAGACGGTGCCTTCAAGGATCCCCAGGGAAAGATCTGGGAGCTTGCCGATCCTGTGGTTTCTCCTTTCTATACCGACGGCCTTGTAGGTACACCCAATGAGTTAAAGCTTAAGTATCTGGCGGATAATGACTTCAAGGATCTGTCCGGAGATGCCTTAAAGGAGGCTATTTCAGAGAGCATTCGGAAGAAGAGCGGAAACCTGGTGGGACATATGGCATCTGAGGGTACCACACCCAGACAGCTGACGGACCTCATCGGTTCTCTCTGTGATCTGACCAGCGGCTCCGGTGATAAGGGAACGCCTGTGGTTCTGGTACAGGGATATTTCGACAATTATACGAATTAAGCATATTCATAATTAAAGGAACCCGCGGTGAAGGCTCTTTCCATAGGGACCGGCACCGCGGGTTTCAATAACAGAAAGCAAAAACATAAAGCAGAAACAGAAAGGAGCGGCAAAAGGCAGTGGAAAGCAGGGGCCTTGCCGCGGATATCCATAAAAGAAAGCAAAAAACAGAAAGGAGCGGCAAAAGGCAGTGAAAAGCAGGAGCCTTGCCGCAGATATCCATAAAAGAAAGCAAAAACAGAAAGGAGACTTATGGAGGATAATAAGAGACCTGAAAGCATGGAGAGGATCACAACAGAGGAGCTGGCCAAGGCTTTTATAGAGGAACAGCTTTCCACATTGAAAGCCCAGATTGGAGATGGAAGGGTGCTTCTGGCCCTGTCCGGGGGCGTGGATTCCTCCGTTGTTGCCGCTCTATTGAACCGTGTCATCGGACAGAACCTAGTTTGTATCCATGTAAACCACGGTCTGCTTCGGAAAGGAGAGCCGGAGCAGGTTATTGAAGTGTTCCGGAACCAGATGAAGGCAAATCTCATCTATGTGGATGCCACGGATCGTTTCCTGGACAAGCTTGCCGGAGTCAGCGATCCGGAAGAGAAGAGAAAGATTATAGGAAGTGAATTCATTGATGTCTTCCAGGAGGAGGCGGAGAAGCAGTCCGGAATCCGTTTCCTGGCTCAGGGCACCATATATCCTGACATACTGGAGAGCGGTACAGTGAAGTCCCATCACAATGTGGGAGGTCTGCCTGAAGAGATGCACTTTGAACTGGTAGAGCCAGTGAAGTTCTTATTTAAGGATGAAGTCCGTGTCGTAGGAAAGGCCTTGGGCCTCCCGGATAGTATGGTTTACAGGCAGCCCTTCCCCGGCCCCGGTCTGGGAGTGCGCTGTCCCGGAGCCATCACTAGAGATCGTCTGGAGGCCGTCAGGGAGTCAGACGCCATCCTTAGGGAAGAGTTCGAGAAGAACGGTCTTGCCGGTAAGGTATGGCAGTATTTCACGGTGGTGCCTGATTTCAAGTCCACAGGAGTCCGGGACGGAAAGCGTTCCTTTGAGTGGCCTGTTATTATCCGTGCCGTCAACACTGAGGATGCCATGACTGCTACTATCGAGCGCATTCCCTACGAGCTTCTGGAGCATATCGCAGACCGCATCAATCATGAGGTGCCCGGGGTAAACCGTACCCTCTATGACCTCAGTGCAAAGCCAGTGGCAACGATAGAGTTCGAATGATTTTTCCGGAACTTAGATGCAGTATTTATGCGGGTTCCAAACATATTTGTTTAGGAATTGGCAACATTTTGGCAACAAAATCAGGGTTATTCTCTGAATAATCTCATAACACAATAATAAAAGACCTTACTGATTCATATTGGATGGGAATCGGTAAGGTCTTTTCATTATTTTTTCTTTTTTGAAGCGTATTTTTAGGGTGAATGGAACGATAATACATTTCGCAGAGTATACAACTC
>JAILCB010000274.1 GCA_024680595.1 Lachnospiraceae bacterium
GCCATAGCGCCGGCAATCAAAGGACAGCAGTCAGCGGCAAAGGCGGGCATAACAGATACGATGCTCATAGCCATGCAAACAAATAATGCAACAATTCTCTTTTTTGTCATAATACTTTTCCTCCATATTACTAATAGATGGTAATTGGTTGCGGTTCTCCCCCTCTACTATTAGGACAAACCGCCGTTGATAATTACATTAACGCGATTATTGTAACACCACCCGGCGGAAAATTCAACAGTATTTTTACTTTTTGGGGCGGTAAAATAGTATAGATTTTCCATGTCCCAAAACGCGGTTGCGATACTGATGTTGAATGGAGTGGCGGTAAAATAGTATAGTTTTTCCATGTCCCAAAACCCCGAAGGCAGGGAGGAAGACAGTGTCTGCAGCCCTTATTCCCCTGAAATATTTAGACGCTGACAGATTTTTCTGATTTGGTAATATACTTTCTCTTCATCCAGGGTCTGGATCTCCCGCTTTTCCATGACGACACGGCCGTCAATGATGACTGTATCGGCCTCCGAGCCGTTGGCAGAGTAACAGAGGGCCGCTATCAGGTTATTATTAGGCATCATGGAAGGGACGTCCAGTCTAAGTATGCTCAGATCCGCCTTCTTTCCTACTTCAATGGATCCGATGTCGTCCTGCAGGCCCAGGGCCGCGGCCCCGTTTATGGTGGCCATGCGGAAGGTTTCCTTTGCGCTTATGCATTGGGGCGTGTCATGAACGCCCTTGTGAATTAGGGCCAGATAGCCCATTTCCCGGAACATGTTCTGGCTATTATTGGAGGCGGCCCCGTCGGTGCCCAGGCAGACATTGATGCCCTTTTCCATGAAGCTTGGAATGGGGGCAAAGCCGTTGCCCAGCTTCATATTGGAGGCAGGGTTTGTGACTACGCTTACATTGTGCTCCTTCAGGATATCCATATCACTCTCATTTAACCGGATGCAGTGGGCGGCAATGGTAGGGACATCGAAGATGCCGGCATCCCGCACGTATTCCGTGGGGGTGCAGTGGTAGTCCTTCATCATATTCTCACTCTCAACAGGGCCTTCTGCCAGGTGAATATGAATTCCCAGGCCTTTTTCCTTGGCCACATCCGCACACATACGGAGATAATCGGGTCCGCAGGAATAGGGGGCGTGGGGGCCTAAACGGAAGTTGAGCCGGCTGCAGTCCCGTCCGTCCTCCATTTCCTCCAGGGCCTCCTGCAGTCTTTTGTCATTTCTGTCATATTGGTCACCCACCAGGCCCCGGCAGATGACAGCTCTCATACCGGATTCTTTTACGGCCTTTGTGGTCTGATGAATATGCATCTGCTGGTCATTAAAGGTGGTGGTTCCGGACTTTATCATTTCGATTTGACCCAGACAGGAGGCCCAATAGGCATCCTCCGGAGTCAGGGAGTCCTCGATGGGGCTAATGCGGCCGAAGAGCCAGTCCGTGAAGGAAAGGTCGTCCGCACAGTTGCGCATCATGGTCATATAGGTGTGGGTATGGGCGTTAATTAGGCCCGGAATGACTAGCCGGTCCTTTCCGTCGATCACCTTATCTTCCTGAAAGGAGACGGGCTTTTCGTCGATTCCTACGATTTTGTCGCCTTCAATATAAATGCTGTGCTTTCCTATTTTGTCCTCTGCACCGGCCGGAAGAAGGGCCAGGGCATCTTTAATTACTATTCCCATATAATTCACCTTTCTTTTATAGAATACGGTTACTGGTTTCTAATTTGCAGGAGATCCCGGCCACTATAGGGCATTCATTGTCCTGTCACAATGCCCGGGATAAAAGGCCCTGTCTACGCCTTAGATGCAGGGCTTATTATAAAGGCCCCGCATCAGTTGGTTAATTATTATACTGTATTGGAGAAGTGAAAGGAAGAGTGAAATTCATTCTTTCATTTGAAGAGGGATGGGTGAAGGATAGTCCGCAGGCTGTGAGACAAAGTCCGGAAGGGGCCGGGAGGACAGAGTCTTCCCTGTCAATGCCATATTTCCGGTCTCCCAGTATAGGAAGTCCCGCATGAGAGAGCTGGAGGCGAATCTGGTGGTGGCGTCCGGTCTTTAGGTTAATCCGGACAAGGGCAAGGGCCTCTTCTCTAAGGAAGGGGGCGGCTATGTCCGGGCCGGGTTCATTCCCTATTTTGTCCTGGTCGGGCATTGCTTTCCCATTCTCATTGGAGGATGGGGAGAATGAGCGGGAGAGGCCGGGGAACCAGACAGAAAGTGAGTATTTGGCCTCGTCGCTCAGAATATCTTCCCTCTGAAAGGAAAGAACGGCCTTCTTTGCGCCCTTTGTGCCGGCATTAGTAATTCGGCTGAGATTGCTGCCGGGGGCTTTCTCTAGGTAATCTACCAGTGTGACGGTTTTACCTTCCCCCACAAGGCCTGCCCCTTGGGGAAGGATCTGGCATAGGGCCAGGTATTCCTTTTGCATTCCGCCCTTCCTTAGCTCTTCAGAAAGGATTGCCGCGGACTTTTTGTTTTTTGCTAAGAGAAGAATTCCCGCCACGGGCTGATCCAGCCGGTGGATTAAGGCGGGAAAAGCGGGCGGGATGCCGGAGGGATCTGTCCCCCTTGAACAATGCTTTCTCGCCAGGGTTAGCATGTCGATTTGGCCTATACGCTTAGACTCTGAAGCGATGCCGGCCTTTTTGTTCATTACCAGGATATCCCTGTCTTCGTAGAGGATGATATTATCTATCATTATTATCTTTCTAAATACTTTAACAAAAACGATAGTATTCCGGATTTCAACGGAAAGTCCTTATCCGCACTGCGCCGGGTTTTCCTTGACCCTGTTTCTGCCGGCGGATGAAATCACTTCACATTTACATAGGTGGAGTTTCCGATCCGGGTAAGGGTCAGGGAATCGAATTCCGCCAGGAATTTGCTGAGCTTGGAAGAGCCGTAGTTTCTGGTGTCGAAGTCCGGATAGCGGCGCTGCAGGCTGTTGCCTAAGGTACTGATATTCATGCCGTTTTCATCATCGTGGGCAGTGATGATTTGCTTGATAGCCTTTTCAATGGTGGAGATCTTTGTCACATTATTGTCAGCGGCCTTCTCTGTGGCCTCCGCGACACCGTTTTCAGCCGAAACCTCGGTGGAGACTTCCTCTACCTGGGCTGCGGTTTTCTTTGTGGACCGGGTGGTCTTCCTGGTGGTGGTCCGGGTCCGCGTGGTTTTCTTTGCCTTCTCGGCCTTCTCTTCATTCTGTTCCTTATAGAGAACATCCAGCATCTTGAAGGAGTCGCAGGCCTTGATGAGGGCATTGGGGGTCTTGCTTTCTCCCATACCCACGACCACCTTGCCCTCCTCCTTGATGGTGGCGGCCAGCCTGGTGAAATCACTGTCCGAAGAGACCAGGCAGAACCCGTCTACATTATTATTATAAAGGATTTTCATGGCATCAATGATGAGAGCCGAGTCAGAGGAATTCTTTCCGAATGTATTATTGAACTGTTGCATGGGAATGATGGAATTCTCCAATAGTACCTTGCGCCAGGAGGCGCTGGCGGGCTGGGTCCAGTCCCCGTATGCCCTTTTAATGGTTATGTCTCCGTAATTTGAGGCCTCATCCATGATGAGACCTACGTATTTTTGTGAAATGTTTTCTATATCAATTAAAACAGCAAATCGCTTGTCTTCAGCCATATTTCCTCCCCGTAGTGTTTTTTGCACTATTAAGCTACATTCTATCATATTGGAGAGAGAAAAGCTATTGGGAAAGGGCTTGTATTCGTAAATGAAAATTTCAGGAATAGATTAGGAAATGTAATCTTCTGAATTGCAGGGGAATGCGGATGTCCTTATTTGGCGGTCTGTGAAAGGC
>JAILCB010000025.1 GCA_024680595.1 Lachnospiraceae bacterium
GTTTTGAATAAGCTCAAGTTCCAATTGCCGCAAGGAGCCCTGGATACGGAGAAGCTCAATCAGAATAAGCATAAGATCCGCAGGATTGCAGGGATACACCGCATGGCCTTTGAACGGTATTATCGCAATAAGTACGGGGAAGAGGGCCTGGATCCCGATGCCAATATCAGCGCCGAGCAGAAGCAGGATCTGGACTATCTTCATTTCCTTCAGACAGTGGAAGAGTATTCCCTTATCCGGACTTCTACTGTGGATATGATGTTACTTAGGTCTAAGAGAGATGCCATTGGTAATTTGGTGCAGAAATGGCAAAATACTTATGAGGAGAGGAAAAAGGCCCTGGAGAAGGTCCGGGAAAAAGAAGCCAGAAATGATGATGAAGAGGAGCGGTTACAGAGAAATGTGGAGCTCAGCAAAATAGAACTGAATCGGGTGAAGAAACGATATGAGGATCAGCATGAATCCTACAAGCAGTCCCTGCTGGACATGAAGGAGGAGGGCACCAAGGCCGCCGAAATACGTGATTTCCTGGCTATGCACACCAGTAAGACCGATAAACTGTCCGGACTCCTGACACCTTTTCGTGAATTATTCTCAGAGAATTTTAACGGACGGCTGGAAATCACGAAAGCTGAGAGGAGTCACATTAAGGATATTTCAGACTATCAGATTGTCAAAACGACACTCAAGCAGGATGCGCCTAAGGATAGCAATGACCCCGATGATTATGAGGATAAACTGAAAGAAGAGGATTTCACGGATGTTTCGGATATGCCTCTTTTCGCCCATGAACCCTGCTCACAGGATGTAGCTCAGGGACATACGGGAAATTGCTATTTCCTGGCTGCTGTTGCGGCCACCATAAATAGGCAGCCCCATTTCATTAAGGATATGATGGTAGAGGAAAGAACTCCTCTTCCAAAGGAAGCGGGCCAGAAGCAGAAATATAATTCTACGGTGGTGGTTCGCTTTTACCGGCAGGTACACGGCGATCCAATGCCTGTTTATTATAGGATTAATAAGAACCGGATTCCCTCGCAGCAGGGAGGGGAGATGTCTAAGAGCGCTGTCTGGGTCAGAATCTTGGAGCTGGCCTTTGCGGCCTTCCGTCAGGAGTATGGAAAAGAGAATGCCAAGGCGGCGGGGTCCTATACCAATCTAGATGACAAAAAGATAGATATTACCGCCATTGAAGGAGGTAAAGGCAATTCTGCCACCTATGCCATTACGGGAATCGGTGTCAGCAGACTGGACTTTAGTGACAAAAAGAATCTGCATTATGAGAACGTGGATGGTGCTTTCAGTCTCAGTGTCTGGGGACAGAAGACAAAGAAGGCCAGCTTTAAGACGGGGCGGTTCTTTAATAAGAAATACTCCGAGGCGGCCAAAATTATCTTTTCAGAAGTGGAGAAGGGGGTAAAGAATAGGGATATTATGGTAGCCCATGCCTCCAAGGACCGCAATTATCAGGCTATCAATGAGCCGGGCCTGGTTGAGTCTGCCCGGGACGTGACCGACGGCGTTGTGGAGAAAAAGGACGACAGCGGTATTCTGGCTATGCATGCCTATAGCCTGATAGGGGCCGTTACCGACAAGAAGACGGGCTTGAAGTATATTGCTGTCCGGAATCCCTGGGGCGTCTATAATTCCCAGTACTTCGTAAATACGGATGACAATGGGGAGCAGACGGCCTATGCCCACTACAGTGACAGCGAGAACTCCCAGGGTGTGAGTTTTGTGGAGCTCAGTCACTTCGTGCAGAAGTTTGATATGATATCCTATGTCTGATAAAGACTGGGAGAGGCTTGGGAGAGCCATTTGGGATGGATAGGCGGCTTCCGTCAAAGTGCTGTGGGAGACCTTGGTCAGTTATTTCAGATGGATAGGAGATAGCCGGCAAAGTGCTGAGGGAGACCCGGGACAGTCATTTGGAATGGAGAGACGGATGGCCTTCTGCAGAGTGCATGGGAGGCCCGGGAGAGCCTTAGACAGGAGCAGATATGGCTTTTGAGAGACAGAGAGAAAAGGAATTGGAGTCGGAGCCGTCCGGCAGAAAGAATATGCCCCCGGAGGATGAGGACACCATGATCTACGACTACCGGAAGAGGGGACCCTACTTTAATGAGGATAAGGGAATCTACACGGATGCCTATGCCGGGGGTCTCAATTCGGATCAGGATGTCTTTCAGCGTACTACTATTTTTCATGTGGGAAATAGGAGCGACAGACCGGAATATGCTAATCCTAATATGAAAGCAGACAGGCGGTTCCCGGCGGAGGGCAGGATGGGACAGCGGGGCGGCCCGGAAGTATAGGGATGCCTTGGTGGACTTATGAAAGCAGACAGGCGGTTCCCGGCAGAGGGCAGGATGGGACAGCGGGGCGGCCCGGAAAGGATGGAATGATGGCAGGCTTGGATCAGATAAAGGAAGCGGTTAGAAATATGATGGAGGAGCTCTTCGACGGTGTGGAAGAGCGGGATCTGATTATGCGGTCTCTGGCAGAGCATATGGGAGTGACGGATGTCAGTGTTATCGTGGATGTGGCTTTTGAAAGCGGTTTTCGAAATGCCACAGAGTATCCCCTCCTCCACTTTCTGGTCACGGTAGCCCAGAACGTACCGGAGGCTCTGGTGGATAATATCAAGGCCTCCCTAAATGACCTCAATACGGTTCTGGCAGTGGGGGGCTTTCCTTCCTTTGGGGCCTTTACCTACTATCCCAGGCTTAATCAGATATTCCTAAGCTACCGGCTGCCCGTGAATCCCACGTCACCGGAGGAGGAAATCCCCAATATCCGCTATTACCTTGGGGTTCTGGTGCAGGAGCTGGATATGTTTGTGGATTTCATCATGTTCCTCTGCGATGAGGACGGTAATCTGCCGGATCTGGATACCTATCTGGATTATCTCAATGAGGTTCAGGATCCGGATGATCTGGAAGAGAGGATTCGTATTCTGGAGGATAAGATTCAGGCCATGGACGAAAAGTGGTCGGAAGACGGCAAAACAGAAGAGTAGGCATTTTCTGCCGGATTATACGCGTAGGCTTACCCGGAGCCCTCCGGGCTGCTTACGGCGACCGCCCATCATCGAACCGGAAACTCGAAGCGGAAGTACTCAGGCTTGAAACTCCGGGCTGCTTACGGCGACAGCCCATCATCGAAGGCCCGAAGGGCCTGAGATGTGGGCGAATTATGTAAACTATTCTTCAAAAGAAATAAAATCGGCATAGCCTGTGAATTCACTAGGCTATGCCGAATCTTCTGCAATGAGAAATCAATCTGGAACTGCTGTAAATGCAGGCTCTGAAAGGATTTAGCTTTCCTTATGCTCGATGATCTCTTTTTTATTATAGGTGCCGCAATTCTTACAAACCCTGTGGGGCATCATAAGCTCGCCGCACTTGGGGCACTTCACCAGATTTACAGGAGCCATTTTCCAATTAGCTCTTCTCTGATCCCTGTGTCCCTTAGAGGATTTATTTTTGGGGCAGATAGACATCTTAATACACCTCCCTTACTCCGTCATACTGTTCAAAAACACGCTTTGCTATTATAAATGTTTCACACCTTCATGTCAACTGAAAAACTGACATTTTGTACAGAAAAATTACCGGGCTCTTTCAGGCCGGGTTATGCCTTTGAAAAGGGCTTAAATGCTTCTCTTAGGCCAGAGCCGCCGTGATGATGGACATGGAGTAAACCTCGAATGCGCTGCAGCCTCTGGATAAATCATTGATAGAGGCATTCAGACCCAGAAGGATGGGGCCGTAGGCATCGAAATTACCCATGCGCTGGGCAATCTTGTAGCCAATATTACCGGCTGAAATGTCAGGGAAAATAAAGGTGTTGGCATGGCCTGCCACCTCGGAATTAGGACACTTGGTCCGTGCAACCCTGGGTACTACGGCGGCATCAAACTGCAGCTCGCCCTCGATTGGCAGGTTGGGATACTTGGCCTTGGCCTTGTTGGCGGCATTCTTCATCTTGTCCACCATCTCGCCCTTGCCGGAGCCCAGGGTGGAGTAGGAGAGGAAGGCGATCTTGGGATCCACGCCGAAGGCCCGGGCGCACTCGGCGGTTTCTCCGCAGATTTCCACCAGATTATCCTCGGTAGGATCAATATTAATGGCACAGTCCGCCATGGCCAGAACCTCGTTGTCGCCGGTGGCGGAAGGACGGACCAGAATGAAGCAGGAGGACACGATGGTGCTGCCGGGCTTTGTCTTAATAATCTGCAGGGCGGGACGGACCGTATCTGCGGTGGAATAGGTGGCTCCACCCAATAAGGCGTCGGCTACTCCCATCTTTACCAGCATGGTTCCGAAATAATTGGACTTGGAAAGGATTGTCCTGGCCTCTTCAGGGGTAACGCCCTTGCTCTTTCTCAGTTCCACAAAGATATCCACCATCTCGTCAAACCGGTCATAGTTTGCGGGGTCAATCATATTGGCGCCCCTAATATTAAAGCCGGCCTTTTCTGCAGCCGTCTCTATCTCATCCGGATTACCGAGGAGAATCGGCTGCAGGAAATTACTGGCTAAAAGCCGGGAGGCGGCCTCCAGAATACGGGGATCCGAACCTTCGGTGAAGACAATCTTCTTGGGGTTCTTTTTCAGTTTCTCGATCATTGCTCCAAAACCAAACATTTTCTCATCCTTTCTGTTCTTCCCAAGACATAATGTGTTGAATGGAACCGGCTAGCCGGTCCAAGAGAATATTTCATTACTTGTCATCCGGGAGCAGATAGTAGCGGGTACAGCCACAATTGGTTTTGTATACCCGCTGCCAGAGCTTCCAGATAAACTTATTGGAAATATAGGTTCGCTTGATTTTTGAAACGTCAGCCAGTGAGGAGACTTCCAAATAAAGCAAATGTGCCAGCTCGGATTCAAACTGAACCTTCATAGAATAAGGTATCCTTTCTGCCATCATTAATTATACTCTTCACATTGATGTCTATTCTGCCAGTTATAAGTAATTATCTTTAATTATGATAAGCCCTGATCCGGATATTTGGCCGCCTATCCCGGCGGTGGAAAGGAAATAAGTCCAATGAAAGCCGGGAACTTGCAGCATTATCATTAACTGGCATTTTCAATGTCACAACAGCATAATCATAATTCAAATGGCAATTTAATTCAAGTGTCGGAAAGAGCTTAATTCCGGTGAAATAGGATTGACTTTATTTGGCCTTCACCTTGATCTTCGTCTTGTATTTCTTCTTTGTGGACAGGTTTCCCTTGAGACCATTTCCAAAGACGGCGTATACAACTACGCTGCCCTTCTTCAGAATGTGGATGGTCCCGTCCTCATCTAGACTGATAATGCCTTTCTTTGAAAGCTCCCAGCTGGTTGGGGCATAATCTGTGCCGCTTAAGAAATCATAGACATTCAGATTTTCTGTGCTGCCGACTTTGGTGTCCAGCTTCTTTTTCATGATGGGCAGTTCTACTGTTACGGTGTAGGCATCCCCTTTCTGTTCCCACTTCTTTCCATTTCTCACCATGAAAGCGATGGAAGCGGTTCCGGCCTTCTTTCCCTTGCCCTTGACAATCCCCTTCTTGCTAATGCTAATCAGCTTTTTACTGGCCTTGTCTAAGAGGAACTTGTACTTCTGGCCTGCCGCCTTAGCTTCATCGATCCTAGTTTGAAATACGGAGGAAACATCGATTTTGCCTCCGGGCATGACACTATTTGTCTCGTCCTGACCAAAGAATTTCCGCCCCACAGTGACGGCACAGGTGGCCGAAAGGTTTCCGCTCACAGTGGTTACTGTAATATTTGCGGTTCCCAAACCGGTTCCCGTAACCAGGCCATCCTTTACAGTGGCCACATTTTCATTGGAAGAGGTCCAGGTCACGGATTTATTTGTGACATTGTTGGGAGAAACCGTGGCGGTCAAAGTCTCCGAATCGCCCATAGCCAGGGATAGGGAGGATTTATTCAGTGTTACCCCTTCAACAAAGCCATAGCCCTTTGAATTGTCATTGTTTCCTATCTTTGTTCCCGAGGTATCTACAGTGGAGGCATCTATGCTCCTGGCATCCTCTTCTTCTCTGGTATAGACTGCATTTCCGATATGGGTACTGGTCTCCACAGAGCTGATAATAGAATCGGATGAAACAGTTAATTCGTCATCCTCATCTGTAAATGTAATATCCCCGGAGGCCTGACCGCTAATGGTGACAAGCCCCTGCTCATTGTCCCTGAGGACATTATCCGTCTGCTCTGTATATTCAAAGGAATAATCATCGCCCTTCACTTCAACGGGATCTGAGAAGCTTAGGACAGCCTCTTCGTAGCCGTCCAGAATTATTGAAATATATTCGCCGTCCATCATTAATGATATTTCTATATCATCATCCTCATTACAGGGGGAGAGGGTGTAGGAATCGCTCAGGGGGATGTCGATTAGGAGGCAGTCGCCAGTTGAATCCTCCTCGTCGTCTGAGCATATTTCATACCAGCAGTCATCCATGTCCACGTCCATGGTTGTCAAGTTTCCGCTGATGCTTCCATTGCTTACGGTTAATTTCTTGCTATCCTCAGCTGTTAGGACAAAGCTGTCCTCGCTGCTCACCTCCAGTCTTACACAGTTATCGTCCAAGTCCATCTGATCGTTAGATATGTTCATCTGGCCGACGGCCTTACGCAAATCCCATAATTTGTCCCAGTCATACAGCCTCAAATTTACCCAGACATCTTCAAGCTTCATATTGCCGGGTGTTGTATAGGAAAAGGAACTATAATCTGATGCAATCTGCATTTCTGTGAATTCACCTTTTGCAGCTTTAGAAACAGAATTCAAGTCGTACAATTTTACGATATAGCTTCCATCGCCTTTATCGCTGGATTCAATAGCCATAATGGCATGTCCGCATACTTTTTTCTGCTTCTTGTTATAATAGGCATAGCTGAAGAGCTTAGGGTTTCCGTCTTTCATATTAGCAACAAATTTTTCAAGAAATGCTGCCATGTCGCCCTTTTCCTTAATACTATAGCAGAGGAGATTCTTGTAACCATTATTATACTTTTGGGACAGCTGATAGCAATTAATGACATCATCTAGTAACTCGTCATCTACAGGTCTGCCAAGGTCGAAATAGTTTGCAGGATCCGGGGTATAGGAAGAATAATCAGAAACGGAATCGATTCCGCGGAAAACCCGGCCCATGGTGGAGGTCACTCCATAGCAGGAGCCTCCCCATTTCGAATGCATGGTTTTTTTGACCTGGCTAATTAGCCAGGAAGGGGCATTATTAGTAAGGGCATCAAAAAAGGTGGAATCATGAAACATCCTGACCTTTCTGCCTTCAAAGCCTCCGCCGCTGCCGTTATTGTGGCGGAAGCTATTATTATCCCGTCCCAAAGTAAAGGTCTTATTTGTCGTGGCGGTCCTGCCGACATAGCCGGTGGTGTCCGGATCGGTTACGCCCAATGAATCAGCGGAATTCGTCAGGGTTTCCGGCAAAAAGCCTTCAAAACCACCTGTGTTCTCTAAAGTCGGTGATTCCCCGGGATTTGTCATGGTTTCTGACACAGATCCGTCTAAACCATCCAAATCCTCTATAGCAGGGCTTTCACCTGAAATTTCCCCTGCCCGGACAGATGTTGACAATACAGGTGTAAAGGCCAATTCAAATGCCAATAATAAGCCTAAAGTCTTGAAGTGTTTTCTCATGATTTCTATTTCCCCGTTCTGTTTATGTTTACTTTTCCCTATGAATCCCTTAATTGGGATCTGACAATTACTTTTGTATTATAGCATTATTTGAAAAATAGGATCTGAATAATTTTTGTTATTTTTTTCACAAAATCTTCACCATTAACCATTGACAAATTGAGTCTGTAATGGTACTTTCTTTGCGGTAAATGTATTGTATCCCTTTAAAGCCGCCCTATAGAGGGAAGCCATGGGTCGGATCTAAGGATTTCGAAATAAAATCGTAATTCACGGATACCGAAGAAAGAGTGGCGAGTACTCAGATTATAGGTCGGAACATTCCGGGCGTGAAGAGCGCTCCGGGGGAACAGTAACAGGAGGAAAATATTATGAGTAACGTCACTGAAACAGGTACCGTATCTCTGCAGGCCGGTATTGCGGACAGAAGCCGCCGCACAAAAGAGCTGGTGCTCGCGTCCCTATTCACTGCCATCATCTTTATCATGGCCTTTGTCCCAAATCTGGGATATATCAATCTTATCCTAATCAAAGCCACAACCTTATTTATTCCGGTCATTTTGGGCGCCATTTTCCTGGGACCCAAGTGGGGGGCTTTCTTTGGGGGAGTCTTTGGATTGACTAGTTTCATGAATAATACTTTCAATCCCAGCGTTCTTTCTTTTGCTTTTTCACCTATTGTTGCCTATCAGATGTTTGGACCTATCGGTATTCTGAAGACTATTTACATTTGCTTCGTCCCCAGAATTCTCATTGGTGTAGGCGCTTATTGGGTATACAGGGGAGTCAGGAAAATTACCAAGGGAAATAAGATTATGAGAACCGTAGCCCTGGCGGCAGCGGGCGTAACGGGAGCCCTTATTAATACCATTCTGGTCATGAGCGGCATCTATTTTCTCTATGCAGAGGCCTATGCCGTGCAGAACAAGATTGCCGAGGCCGATGTCTTCAAGACCATCATGGGTGTGGTATTCGGACAGGGCATCATTGAGGCCATTTCCGCCGGTATTATCGTAGCTGTTGTAGGTTCGGCCCTGATGCTTGCTACCAAGTCGGATAAGTAAGAAGATCCATTACGCAACGGCAGCTTATAAACGGCGGAAGATGTCCTGATGCTTGCTACCAAGTTGGATAAGTAAGAAGATGGGTTCATTTGTGAGCCTACTATAGCCGTTAATAAACCAGTGACCTCCAAAGGTTTTTGAGTTAAAGGAGGGAACAAAAGAATTTGAAAATCTCCGTAAAATGTGGCCCGGGTAAATAATTGGTCCCTCCAGTTTACGGAGATTTTTTTGATATCTAATAATCCGGGGGTCTAGTTTTGCTTTTGGGGGAATTTCCAATAGAAAGGGGCTTTCTTGACAAAAGCCGCAATCTAAAGTACAACAAGTCTGGCAGAACCGGTATCAATAATTGATTTGCAGAAGAATATTTGCAGGAAGCCGGGTCTGGGTTTGAAGAGGGAAGCTAAATGTGTAGAAGGGCATTCAGCATTTTTTGATGCCGGCCCTTTACAGGCAGAGAATATAAGGGAGCGGGTTTGGTTATGAAGAATATATTGTTGGTTGTGACGGGTTCCATTGCTGCCTATAAGGCGGCGGATTTGGCCCATATGCTGAAAAAGGCGGGTTTCTGTGTTAATGTCCTGATGACGGAAAATGGGGCACGGTTTATTTCCCCTATGACTTTTGAGTCCTTGACCGGCAATAAGTGTGTCACGGATACCTTTGATAGGAATTTTGAGTTTAAGATTGGCCACATTAGCCTGGCCAAGTCCTCGGATCTATGCATCATTGCCCCGGCCTCCGCAAATGTCATTGGAAAGCTGGCAAACGGCATTGCGGACGATATGGTGACCACTACGGTTATGGCCTGTACCTGTACGACCCTGATTGCACCTGCCATGAATACGGCCATGTACCGGAACCCTATTGTCCAGGATAATCTGTCAAAGCTTCGGCATTTTGGCTATCGGGTCATTGAGCCTGCCAAGGGGGAACTGGCCTGCGGGGATGTGGGAGAGGGCAAGCTTCCCCCCGTTCAGGAGCTTTTTGATGAGATTATGCTTGAGATAGGTCATGAACATGATATGACCTGCAAGAATGTCTTGATTACGGCGGGGCCTACGGCTGAGGCCCTGGATCCGGTCCGTTATATTACCAACCATTCCACAGGCAAGATGGGATATGCCCTGGCTCGGGCTGCGGCCGAGAGGGGGGCCTCTGTGACCCTAATTAGCGGCAGGACGGCCCTTACGCCTCCCAAGGGAGTGGATTATATGCCGGTCTTTTCTGCGGCGGAAATGGCGGAGGCGGTGAAGTCCCGGGCTGAGCGCCAGGATATTTTGATTTTTGCCGCTGCCGTGGCCGATTACCGGCCAAAGAGGGTGGCAGAGGAGAAGATTAAGAAGTCGGATGCGGCCCCTACCCTGGAATTGGAGCGGACGGAGGATATTCTGGACTATGTGGGCCACCACCGCCACGGGAATGAGTTTGTCTGTGGTTTTGCCATGGAGACCCAGAATCTCCTGGAGAATGCCCGGGGTAAGCTGGAGAGGAAGAATGCGGATATGATTTGCGCCAATTCCCTGAGGGCGGAGGGCGCGGGCTTTGGGACGGACACCAACCGCATTTCCCTGATTACTTCGGATGGGGTGGAGGAGCTGGAGCTAATGTCAAAAGACCAGGTTTCCCATAGGATTTTGGATGAGATTATGGGAAGGATGGAGAAGGGGGAAGGCTGAACTATTTCTACAGAGGGAATGGCGGCTTTTTTGTGTAGGCTAGGAGCCAAAGCCTCATGGGACGCTTGCGTCCCGATGAGGCCTTGGCGACAGCCCATCATCGAAGGCCCGAAGGGCCTGAGATGTGGGCGAGGCCGGAATCGAGTAGGGGGGGCTTTCCTCCCCTACTCGATTAGCAAAAGACCGGCAAGCGAATGCATGCTTGCATGCAAATTCATTTGCCAGTCGTAAGAACATGAAGCACGAAGTGCGGAATATTCGCGTACGAAATCGAGAGGGGGTCTCCCCCTCTCGATTAGCACAAGACCGGCAAGCGAATG
>JAILCB010000050.1 GCA_024680595.1 Lachnospiraceae bacterium
AAAAGGGAATACCTGCGGCTTCAAGAATACTTCCTGCGCGGACCAGCTGGCCATTGCCCTTAGGGAGGCAAGTGCCTGAGTCTCCCGGAAAACCCGTCTGAGGAAGTTTCTAAGGCAGCGGGACTGCGCTGTTTGGTGTCCGTTGAGGAGGTATCTTAAGGCAGCGGGACTGCGCTGTTTGGTGTCCGTCTGAGGAAGTTTCTAAGGCAGCGGGACTTTGCTGTTTGGTGTCCGTCTGAGGAGATATCTTAAGGCAGCGGGACCGGTCTGACCGGTGGATAAGGCCTTGTGTCTTTCCCCCCATGTATACTATGGAAGCTTTGGAGGATGAGGGAATGACGGGATAGGGTTTAATATCTTCCCTATCCGATGTATGCTGGATTGATAAATAGGTGGCCTTCGGGCCGCCTGTTTTTTCTCTAAAGCGGTTGACGTAAAGCGGATTTAGGTTATAGAATGAAAAGGCGTTGTTTTAATTTCATTGCTTGTTTGAAAAAATGAGCCGGAGAGGGGTAGGGAGCTGAAATGGCATCTGTGGATGAGGAAAAGAAGGAAGAGGTAAAGGAAAAGACCGAGCTAACAGAAAAGGAAAAGAACCCGGTTAAAAAGACGATTAAAACCCGTTCTTCCTATATGGGATATAAAACTAAGACGGAAGTGCTGCGCCACGTGGACAGGGATGAAGAGTGGGAGAGACAGAGGCAGTCCAGGGGCAAGAGATCCAGACGAAATAAGGATATGGAGTATGATGAAGGCTATTTCTCCAGGGAAACACTGGCGATTGTTTCTCTGGCGGTCTTTTTCATAGTGGCTATTATCTTTGCCATACGAAAGACAGAGCTGCAGCCCATGTCTGTACCTGTGGTGGGTATAATATCAGTGATTCTGGCGTTGATGGGCTTTTTCGTGAGTTCAACCCCGGCCTTTGTGCCCCTGATGTTTTCCTGTATCATTCTGCTGGTGGGAGTTTTCACCGGTATGCTGTCAGAGGTTATGGTAGGTCTGGTGATTTTCCTTGGAGTCATATTGACAGTGAAGGAGAAGATCAAGGGCTAATTCCTAATTCCCGGTGGAAACAGAGCCGTGGGGGAATGGAAGAGTTTTCGGAATGTCATTGGCTCAATCCCCGGTGGATTTTGGTTTTGCGCCTGCTAAAGCGGGGGGAAGAAGAGCAGGGATTCGGTTTGGGATTTGTCAGCTGACGCTGACCTGAATCCCGCGCCAGGTCTTGCAGGCGAAACTTGAACACGGTGTAAGTAATCCCCCGCTTCCAATGCGTTGACATTAAGCGGGGGCGGCTTACTTTTTTCAGGAGGGGTGAAAGCTTCTCTTGAAACGGAAAATGAAGTATCCTGCATTCATGGGCAGGGAGTGCGTTTTGCCCATGAACGCTTTATTAGGAAAGGAAATAGGGTATTATATGGCACAATTATGGGGCGGCCGTTTTGCGGCGGCGACAGATGAGGAAGCATATGAGTTCAATGCCTCCATTTCATTTGACAAAAGGCTGGTTCGGGAGGATATTGAAGGGAGTCTTGCCCATGCGGAAATGCTCTCCCGCAGAGGTATTATCAGTAAGGAGGACGGGGAGCAGATTGGGAAGGGGCTGAAGGAAATTCTTTCGGATGTGGAATCCGGAAAGCTGTCGGTATCTCCTGAGTATGAGGATGTTCATAGCTTTGTAGAGGCGACCTTGACGGATAGAATTGGCGACGCCGGCAAGAGACTGCATACCGGACGCAGCCGGAATGATCAGGTGGCCCTGGATATGAAGCTATATGCCAAGAGGATGGCAGGGCAGACGGATGAGGCCCTAAGGGATATTCTGTCAGTACTGCTCCACATTATGGAGGAGAATCTGGACACCTATATGCCGGGCTTTACCCATCTGCAGAAGGCCCAGCCTGTGACCCTGGCCCACCATATGGGTGCCTATTTCGAAATGTTTTTGAGGGATCGGGGGCGGATTGGGGATTTGATGAGAAGGATGGACACCTGTCCCCTGGGCAGCGGGGCCCTGGCGGGCACCACCTATCCCCTGGACCGGGCCTTTACGGCGGAGAAATTAGGCTTTTCCGGAGGCCCCACCAGGAATAGTATGGATTCCGTTTCCGACAGGGATTATCTTATTGAATTTTTAAGTGCCATGTCCCTTATTATGATGCATTTAAGCAGGTTCTCCGAGGAAATCATTATATGGAATTCCAATGAATACCGTTTCATAGAGATTGACGACCGCTTCAGTACGGGGTCCAGTATCATGCCCCAGAAAAAGAATCCGGACATTGCGGAGCTGGTAAGGGGAAAGACGGGCAGGGTTTACGGGGCATTGATGTCCCTTCTCACGGTAATGAAGGGAATCCCCCTAGCCTATGACAAGGATATGCAGGAGGACAAGGAGGTCTTCTTTGATGCGGTGGACACCGTGAATTCCTCCCTCAGGCTTTTCACGGGCATGCTTTCTACCCTCCGTTTCCGGAAGGATATTATGGAGAAGAGCGCCAGGAACGGCTTTTCCAATGCCACGGATGCGGCGGACTATCTGGTGGGAAAGGGAGTTCCTTTCAGGGATGCCCATGGGGCCGTGGGAAGGCTGGTTCTCAGGTGTATTGCTGAGAATAAGGCTCTGGATGATCTGACTATGGAGGAGTGGAAGGCGGAAAGCCAGGCCTTCGATGAGGATATTTATGAGGCCATTTCCTTAAAGACCTGTGTGGAAAGGCGGCTCACGGAGGGGGCTCCGGGCCGGGAGCCTATGGAGAAATGCATAGACTATTATAAGAGCTATTTGGCAGATGCGTAATTAGAACGGACAGATTCCCGGACTATGTGAATGCGGTAGGGAGCCCTTTCCGCAAGGCCCGGATTCGGGGCGGGTAGGGATTTGCCACATTCTAATATCCGGCCTTGGGTAAATATTATGGTCTGATAGGAACTGCCAGATTCTAAATTTCCGGCCTTGGCCGCATATTATGACCCGGTCGGTATATATCCCCCCTTTCTGGGGGAATTAGATGAGTATGGTATCGGACTTCTGATGAATTTCGATATTCTGCATATTTTTGATTAGTGTATAGATAGAGGAGGAAGAAAACAATGTCTGAAAAGTTAAAGGCGGCAATACTCGGTGGAACAGGAATGGTGGGTCAGCGCTTCATTTCCCTGTTAGCAGACCATCCCTGGTTTGAAGTAAGCGTTATTGCCGCCAGCCCCAGAAGTGCCGGAAAAACCTATGAGGAGGCCGTTGGAGGCAGATGGAAGATGGATACGCCCATGCCTGAGAAGGTAAAGAAGCTAGTGGTCCAGAATGTCAGCGATGTGGAAAAGGTAGCGTCCCAGGTGGACTTCTGCTTTTCTGCAGTGGACATGAGTAAGGATGAGATTAGGGCTATTGAGGAGGAGTATGCCAGGACCGAAACCCCTGTGGTTTCTAATAACAGTGCCCACAGGTGGACTCCGGATGTGCCCATGATTATACCGGAAGTCAATCCGGAACACGCAGAGGTCATTGAATTCCAGAAAAAGAGACTGGGAACGGAGAGGGGCTTTATAGCGGTTAAGCCCAATTGCTCCATTCAGTCCTATGCTCCGGTCCTCTATTGCTGGAGGGAGTTTGAGCCCAAGGAAGTGGTGGTATCCACCTATCAGGCCATTTCCGGAGCCGGTAAGACCTTCAAGGACTGGCCTGAAATGGAAGGGAATGTGATTCCTTTCATTAGCGGTGAGGAAGAGAAGAGCGAAAAGGAGCCCCTGAAGATTTACGGCCATATTGAGAATGGTGTAATTGTAAATGCCACTATGCCCAGGATCACATCCCAGTGTATCCGGATCCCTGTTCTCAACGGTCATACAGCCACTGTTTTCGTAAACTTTGGCAAAAAGCCGGAGTCCAAGGATATTTTGATTAAGAGGTTGGTGGAGTATGAGGGAGAGCCTCAGAGGCTGGGACTTCCCTCCGCGCCCAAGCAGTTCATTCAGTACTTTACAGAGGACAACCGGCCCCAGATCAAGCTGGATGTGGATTATGAGAGGGGATTTGGTATTTCCATCGGCAGGCTGAGAGAGGATAGCCTCTTTGATTATAAGTTTGTAGGACTTTCCCACAATACAGTGAGGGGTGCTGCCGGCGGTGCCGTACTTTGTGCCGAGCTCCTCAAGGCCAAGGGCTACATCAATAGGAAATAAATAGGCGGGGTTTATGGGGTCCTGACTCAGGGTCCCTGAATCCTAGGATAATTGGATTTTTGTAATAAGAATGGGAAAAACGCTAATTATTACAGAAAAGCCGTCCGTGGCCCGGGAATATGGGAAGATTCTCCATGTTTCCGGAAAACGGGACGGCTTTCTTGAAAATGAAAACTATGTTATAACCTGGTGTGTGGGGCATCTGATTGCCCTGAGCTATCCTGAGAAATACGATGGCCGGTTGAAGAAATGGTCTCTGGCGGATTTACCCTTTCTGCCTGAGAATTACCGTTACGAGGTTATTTCTTCCGTGAAGAAGCAGTATGAGATTGTGCACAGCCTGCTGCACCGGGACGATATTTCTACTGTGCTCTGGGCCGGGGACTCCGGACGGGAGGGACAGTTCATAGAAGAGCTTATCCGCATGTATGGCGGTGTCCGGCCGGGAATGGAAGAGAAACGGGTCTGGATTGACTCTACCACGGAGGAGGAAGTTCTGCGGGGCATGCGGGAAGCTAAGCCCTATAGCGCCTATGAGAATCTGTCCAATGCCGGAATCATGAGGAGCATGGAGGACTATGCCATGGGAATTAATTTCTCCCGGGCCCTTTCCGTGAAATACGGGAGTATGCTCCATGAAGCCTCCGGGAGAGAGAAGTATTCCGCCATTGCCGTGGGACGGGTTATGACCTGTGTTTTGGGCATGGTGGTAAGGAGGGAGCGGGAAATCCGAAACTTCAAGGAGACCAGATTCTATCGGGTTGTAGGACAGTTTTCCCTGCCGGAGGGAAGCTATACGGGAGAGTGGAAGGCTGATGAGAATTCTGCCTATGCAGGATCGCCAAAGCTTTATGCAGATAAGGGTTTTCTGAAGAAGGAGGATGCGGAGGCTTTTATTGAGTCTTTGAAAGGAGAGGCGGGAGAGCCCCGTCAGATTCGGTCCGTATCCAAAACTACGGAGAAGAAGAGGCCTCCTTTATTATTTAATCTGGCAGAGCTGCAGGCTTCCTGCACCAAACGCTTCAAGATTAGCCCGGATGAAACCCTGCAGGTTGCCCAGAACCTCTATGAGAAAAAGCTAACTACCTATCCCAGAACGGACGCCAGAGTCCTGTCTAGTGCTGCGGCAAAGGAGATTACCAAGAATCTAAAGGGGCTCCTTTCCTATAAGCCCACTGCCGTCTTTACGGACAAAATCCTAAAGGAAAAGCTTTATACGAAGGCCCAGAAGAAGCCTTACACTGATGACAGTAAGGTTACGGATCACTATGCCATTATTCCCACCGGCAATCTCAGTGAATATGGCAGGCTTTCATCTCTGGAAAAGCGGATTTATGATTTGATTGTGCGTAGATTTCTGTCTGTTTCCTATCCGCCTGCCGTCTTTCAGAAGATTGCCCTGGTGACAGGCTTGGGACGGGAGAATTTCTATACTTCATCCAAGGTATTAAAGGATCCCGGATATTATGTAATTACGGGACAGGATAAGGAGAAGACAGGCCGGGACAAGGAGAAGACAGGCTGGGACAAGGAGAAGGCAGGCCGGGAGGGCATGGCTCAAAAGGGTAGGACCGGTTTGGCAAAGGATGCCGGCACTGACAGCAGTATTCCTGCAGAAATGTCCGGAAAGAGCCTATCCATATCCCCGGACCCAGGCGGTCCACAGGCAGGAAGTGAGAGGGATCCTTCTGGCAGTCAGGCCGGAAGCCGGCCTTTTGCGGGGGGAGGCTACCCTGACAGTCGTGAAAAAGGCGGAGGTTCTGATAGTGGAGATCCTTCTGGCAGTCAGGCCGGAAACGGGCCTTTTGCGGGAGGAGACCTTTCGGACAGTCGAGAAAAAGGCGGAGGTTCTGCGGATAGTTCGGATGGAGAGGACGAGAATGAGAATAATCTGACCGCCCTTGCCCCTCATTTGAGAAAGGGGCGGACCGTCACCCTAGACAAGCTCTCCCTCAAGGAGGGCAAGACCAGTCCGCCTAAGCGATATACCTCCGGGTCCATGATTCTGGCCATGGAGAACGCAGGACAGCTCATCGAGGACGAGGAACTCCGTGCCCAGATAAAGGGGGCCGGTATCGGCACCAGTGCTACCCGGGCCGGTATCATTGAAAAACTTGTGAAAATCGGCTATCTGGCTCTTAATAAAAAGACTCAGATTTTAACTCCCCAGAAATTTGGGGAAATGGTATACGAGGTGGTATTTCTCACTATGCCTGGCATGTTGAATCCGGAGATGACGGCTAGCTGGGAAAAGGGCCTGTCCGGAGTGGAGAAGGGAGAGATTAGTCCTTCCCACTACAGGAAGACCCTGGAGCAATATGTGACTAAATATGTGGAAAGAGTAAAGGCCCGGGATCTGCAGGGAGTTTTGAAGGAGAGAATTCGAAACATAGGAACCCCGGCATAGATAGGGTTCCGGGAGACTGAAAGCTCAGGCTCCGCCTGGAGTTCCGGGCCCCGGCACAGGTAGGGTTCCGGGAGACTGAAAGCACAGGCCCCTCCGGGAGTTCCGGATTCCGGTATAGATTTAATGGCCGTGAATTACGGCTGGAAAGGATATTATGGAAAAGGCAAAAATCGCTAATCTTTATGATCTGGACAAGACTTTGGCAAAGGACTATCTCAAGGGCTTCACCTATCCATGGGAAGCCCTGAAAGGCATCAAGGAGCTCATCCTTTCAATCGGGCCCACCCTGGATCCGGAGCTCTATGAAGAAAAAAAGGAAGGGGTTTGGATTGCGAAGTCTGCCCATATCTGGCCTACGGTAGGGGCCATTGAAGCACCCTGCATTATAGGGGAGAGGACGGAGGTAAGGCCCGGGGCCTTTATCCGGGGCAGCGCCCTGGTGGGAAACGATTGTGTGGTAGGAAATTCCACAGAGCTCAAGAATGTAATCCTTTTTGATAATGTCCAGGTGCCCCATTATAATTATGTGGGTGATTCAATATTGGGATATAAGGCCCATATGGGGGCAGGTTCCATTACTTCCAATGTGAAGTCGGATAAGCTCCTTGTGGTTGTAAAGCAGGGAGAGGAGCGGATTGAAACCGGCTTAAAAAAGTTCGGGGCCATGCTGGGGGACTTTGTGGAGGTGGGATGCAATAGCGTTCTGAATCCCGGTACCGTAGTGGGGCGGAATACTAATATTTATCCCACATCCAGTGTCAGGGGGGTAATCCCTGAGAATTCCATCTTTAAGTCCCAGGACTGTATCGTCGGGAGAAAATGAGTACCGGAGATGACTTGCAGGGATGGAATTATTCTAGTCTAATAAGGATATGTCGGACTTGGAGGTAATCCGTGAAAAGAATAGCATTCTTTATACAGCACATGCTTGGGGGAGGGGTGGAGAAATCCTTGATTTCTCTCACCAATTATCTGATAGAAAAGGGAAATTCCGTGACTGTCTATATGATGAGGAAGGAGGGACCCTTCCTGTCTCTTTTTCATCCCTCTGTCAGACTGAAAGCCATACCAATGCCCCGCTCCGTGTCGGATATACTGCCGGTTGGAGGCACTAAGGTTGCGGTTAAGGAGAATCTGGACAGGGGCCATTATTTCACAGCCTTTCGCCTTCTTTCCAGGCGCCTTGTCCACAGGGCGGAGTTTGCGGAGCTAGATGTGGACTTCCGCAAGATTCCGGCCTTAAAGGAAAAGTATGACATTGCCGTGAATTATCACCTGCATGCCCCCTTTCTGCTCCGGTATGTGAAGGAGAAGGTGGAGGCACCTGTCAAGTATGCCTGGATTCATAATGACTTCTCCTCTACGGACTATCATATTGAAAAGCTGGCAAGGTATCTAAATGTATACCGATATTTCTTTTGCGTGTCCCAACAGGTTCAAAAGGAATTTGCACAAATATGTCCGAGACTTGGAAAGCGCAGCCGGGTTGCCCTAAATCTTCTGCCCAGGGATGAGATTCTGGAAAAGTCGGAGGAAGGCTTTCCCCGGGAATTTCGGACGGTTCCTAAGGACTGCCTAAAGATCCTTTCTGTTGGCAGGCTGGAGTGGCAAAAGGGCTTTGATATTGCTATCGAAGTAGGCAGAATTCTTCTATGCCGCGGAGATTCCTTCTGCTGGTTTGTAGTAGGTGAAGGAGTTGAAAGGAGAAAGCTGGAGAAGCTGATTCGGAAAAACGGTCTTCAGGGCAGATTCCGGCTTCTGGGACTCCGAATGAATCCCTATCCTTACTATCGGAATGCGGATTTATACGTACAGACCTCCCGGCATGAGGGCTATGGGATTACCCTGGCGGAGGCAAAGATCTTTCATCTGCCTATTGTCTGCACGGATGTGGCAGGGGCCAGGGAGCAGATAAAGGACGGGGTCACCGGGGACATTGCGGAAATTGAAGCCGCGGAGATAGCGAAGAAGCTGCATAAGCTTATTCTGGATGAGGATAGGAGATTTGCCTTTAAGGAAAAGCTTATGGAAAATGAATATCAGAATAATGCAGAGTGGCTGTCCGCATTTGACTGAAAGGAGAAAAAGGAAATCTGCTTTCTGCTTCGGAAGCACTGGTAGGAAAGAGTGGGATTTGCTTTTTACCCTGAAGGACGGAAAGGAGAGAGTGGGGGTTGCTTCTTGCTCTGAAGGACGGAAAGGAGAGAGTGGAAATCTGCTTCTTGCCTAGAAGAACGGAAAGGAGGGAATGAAAATCTTCTTTCAGCTGCGGAAGGACTGATAGGAGAGAGTTTGGGGGTGGCTTTTTGCCCTGAAGGACGGAAAGGAGAGAGTGAAGACGTGCTTTCTATTCCGAAGGGATTGAAAGGA
>JAILCB010000054.1 GCA_024680595.1 Lachnospiraceae bacterium
GAAGAGGGCGCCCTGCACATAGAATTCTATGATGAGCATGCGGTAACCACAGCGGCCGGCCTATTAAAGAAACACGGCTATCGGATCTATGAGCGGTGAAAAGCCCTGGTGCACCCCCATTCACGTCCTTTAACGCTATGGACCAAAGGCCGATATAAATACAGGTGGAAAATGCCGGGATAATTCAATCCCCTGCCATTCCGGGGCAATGGCTATTAGCCATAGGCTCCCGCCGTCCAATTACTAAAAGCTCCCATTAAAAGCTCCCATTGAAAGCTCCTATTAAAAGCTCTCATTGAAAGCTCTCATAGAACGTTCCTATTGAATACTTCCATTAAATGCTCTCATTGAATGTTTCCATGGAATGCTCCTATTGATTGGTTCCATAGACTGCTTCCACTAAATGCCCCAATTGAATGTTTCCATGGAATGCTCCTATTGATTGGTTCCATGGATTGCTTCCACTAAATGCCCCAATTGATTGCTTCCATGGAATGCTCTCAATCGAGTCGGGAAGATGCAAATCGCACCCCACTCGTCCGCAAGCCGCCGGCTGGCTTTAGCCGCCAAATTTCATCCCGGCGGCTCTGCGATAAAATACTTCCATTGATTGCTTCCATTGATTGCTTCTTTTGAATGCTCCTATAGAAAGGATTTACTATATGATTATTACTCCTGCTAAAGGCCCCTTAAAGGGTGAAATACAGGTTCCAGGCGACAAATCCATTACCCACCGGGCTGTCATGTTTGGCTCCATCGCCCGGGGAACCACAGAAATCAGAGGTTTTCTCAAGAGTGCCGACTGTCTCTCCACCATAGGCTGTTTTCGCTCTATGGGCATATCTATTGAAATAAATGGCGATATAGCCCATGTAGAGGGTAAAGGGCTGCACGGCCTGAAAAAGCCTGAAGGTATTCTGGATTGCGGAAATTCCGGAACAACCATGAGACTCATGTCCGGTATCCTTACGGGACAGGACTTTGAGAGCCGGCTAACCGGCGATAGCTCCATACAGAAGAGGCCCATGAACCGTATTATTCAGCCTCTGACAGAGTTAAATGCCAGGATCTCCTCCATAAAGGGAAACGGCTGCGCCCCCCTCTTCATTCAGCCTTCCAGGCTTCATGGCGGCACAATTAATAGCCGTCTATCCAGTGCCCAGGTAAAGTCCGCGGTCCTGCTCTCAGGCCTATACGCCGACGGAGAGGTATGCTACCGCGAGCCCTTCCTGTCCCGAAATCATAGCGAACTCATGCTCTCTTCCTTTGGAGCCCTTGTCACAGGCGGTACAGAAGAGAATCCGGAGTGCCGGGTGAGTCCCGGAGGTCAGATGGAGGGCCAGTTAATCCATGTGCCCGGCGATATTTCCAGTGCCGCCTATTTCCTAGGCGCCGCCCTATTGGTACCGGGGTCAGAGATTCTCATTCAAAACACAGGAATCAACCCCACCAGAGATGGCATTTTAAAGGTCTTCAAGTCCATGGGCGCCGACATTTCCTTACTTAATGAAAAGGAATCCGGCGGAGAAAAAACAGCTGATATTCTGGTTCGCTACTCCCCCCTCCGTTCCCTGGAAATCGGAAATCCCATCATTCCCGCCCTTATCGATGAGATTCCACTAATTGCAGTGGTGGCCAGTCAGGCGGAGGGAACCACGGTAATTCGGGATGCCGGAGAACTCAGGGTCAAGGAATCGGACCGCATTACAATCACCGCCGAGAACCTGAGGCGTTTGGGGGTCAAGGTCGACGAAATGCCAGATGGAATGATTATTCACGGCCCCAGCCCTCTTCACGGAGCCGTCATCGATACGGCAGGGGATCATAGAATCGCCATGAGTATGTCTATTGCAGGACTTGCCCTCCCTCCAAATGAAGAGGTTGAAATAAAGGATGCGGACTGCGTCTCCATATCCTATCCTGAATTCTATCAGGCCTTGTCTCAGCTAAAAGCGAATTCATAATATTTGCAAAATCTTAGCTTACAAAATCTTAGAAAAATATACAGAAATAGTGAATTGACGAAAGAACCAAAACATTATAGAATATAAGTAATTATCAGAATTATTGCTTGAAAAGGGGACTCCTCGTTTCATATCTATTTAGGGCAATAGAGATGGAATTAGGGCGGATAGAGCAAGGCAATCAGGATAACCTATATTTTTATCAAATATTATGATTAACGGAGGGTGAACAGAATGGCCGACAGCAAAGAAAAAAGAAAATATAAGAGAATGGAACTGAGCCTAAAGGTCTATATGACCCGGGTGGATGATGAGGCCTCCCTGGGCATTCCGGTTGAGGTCTTGGACATATCCAGAGCCGGTATTGGTTTTGCCTGCGAGCAGGAATTGGAGGGCGGATCCATTTACAAGGCCAATATCAAGATTTGGACCGGCGATGTCATAACGGCCTTCATAAACGTAGTCCGGGTCGCTTCAAAGAATGGTAAGCACATGTATGGCGGTATCTTCGTAGGAATGCCGGAATCTGACTGGTGCCGAATCAGTATTTATGAAACCTATCAGGAAATGGAAGCGGAGAATAATAAGTAAAACCATCTTCCAGATTATCCTGAGATCAGTTTAGTGATGATTCCGGATTGGACGGCTCTCCCATTATCAATAAGGCAAGGATCTGTCTTGCGTTTATTCTGAGAGTCTTCTAATCCGGTTTTTTCTATTACATTCCGGCCTAAATCTTTGCAAGAGACAGGATCCGGTCCTGTACGGGACAGGGAAATCAGGCCGGCCACAAACAGAGGTAAAAGAATGAGAAAAAAAAGATGCAAACTATTAAAGAGAATCTCCATTCTGGCATTATCCGCAACCCTTCTGCTTTCTCAGGGAGCGGTGTCCTTACCGGCATTGGCTGAGGAGATTCAAGAGGATGAGGGTGATTCCTATGAAGAGCAGGCTTCAGCCCCACAGGACGTGGCGGAAGATCCTGCCCCCGATCCTGAACCGGAGCCCGAGCCGGAGCCTGAGCCTGAGCCGGAACCAACGCCGGAGCCTAAGCCGGAACCCGAGCCGGAACCCAAGCCAGAGCCTAAGCCTGAGCCCGCAACAGAGCCTTCCACGGAGCCCGCTCCTACACCGGAACCGGAAGAGCCTAAGCAGGAAACCCACAAGCTCACAGCCGACCCCAAGAATCTGAGCCTGGGAACCGTAACAACCGGCGAGGTCCCTGTTCCCAGAAGCTTTACCGTAAAGAATGCCGGAAGCGCTCCCGTCAGGCTAAGCTGGAGCCAGACCAACACAGAGTCCATATTTTACCTGAATATTCTGTCCGACATTAATACGCCTCTGGCACCGGGAGCCACCCTTTCCTGCTCTGTATCCACTACAGAGAATCTGAAACCCGGTGACTACTCTACCTATATTGTATTCCAGGAACAGGACAATCCCCAGAGCCAGGTGGGTGTCAGCGCAACCCTCCGCGTAGAAGACAAGAAGCCTTATGTTTCAGAGGTAAAGGTTAGCCCCTCTGAAATCAGCGCCTCCACAGGCTCACAGATTTCCCTGCATGCCGACGTAAAGGGCGGAAATAACCCGGATCTGTCTGTGAACTGGTCTCTGAAGGGAGCCAAGAGCTCCGGCACCAAGGTTTCAAAGGACGG
The DNA here is from genome assembly GCA_024680595.1 of Lachnospiraceae bacterium. GTDB lineage: Bacteria > Bacillota > Clostridia > Lachnospirales > Lachnospiraceae > NK4A144. The sequence continues at coordinate 3,620 of JAILCB010000054.1, forward strand.
CCTTGTCAGCATTGATTCTTCCGAAAGCGCCTCAAATATTGAGGTAATTGCCACCTCGGCCCTGAATACAGCCATCAAGGACTCCGCCATTATTAATATCAGTAAGGGCAGCTATACCCTGTCTGTCTATGCGGATCCCACTTATGGCGGTTCCGTGGCGGGAAGCGGAGTCTTCACCAAGGGCGATTCCGCCTCCATCGTGGCTGTACCCTATAACGGATATGATTTCCTGGGCTGGAAGAAAAACGGGTCCGGCGGCATCATTTCCACCGCCAATACCTATATTACCGATCCCATAAACAGTAATGTATCCTACACGGCCTTATTTGAACAATATCTCTGTTATGTGGATGTATATTCGGAGAATGACAAGAAGGGTACCGTAACCGGTGGCGGAACCGTAGAAATCGGCGGAAGTATGACCATCAAGGCCAAGCCAAAGGATGATTATGAGTTCAAGGGCTGGTCAGAATATGGCGAGATTATCAGCAAAAAGAAAGAGCTAAAGCTAAAGGATATCCGGTCTGACCGCTCTATTACCGCCATATTCAAGAAAAAGAAGTATACCGTCAATGTGTCCTGCAATCCTTCTAACGGAGGTAAGGTCACGGGAGCGGGTAATTATGCGGATCAGGATGAAGTCAAGCTGAAAGCTACACCGGCCTCCGGCTACCACTTCAAGGGCTGGTCCCTCAATAATAGAATTGTAAGCGAAAGTGACAGCTACAAAATTAAGACCATAGACAGGGATCTGAGCTTTACCGCTTATTTTGAGAAGGATAATGCCAAAACCTTTAATCTGACCTCCGGTGTAGCCAATGCGGGCGGCATTATCGTCCCTTCCGGAGCTGTTTCCGTTACAGACGGGGGAACCATGACCTATACCATAGCCCCCGACAACGGTTATAAGATCTATGCCGTATCCGTTGACGGCCAGCAGATTGGCGCCGTAAACTCTTACACCTTCTCCAATATCCATGGAGAACATACAATTTCCGTGGCCTTTGCGCCAAAGGAGAATAATGTAAATGATGTAAAAATGGACCGCATTATTTCCACGGAGGAGGCAAAGCAGATTGCCATTGCCCGTCTCCAGGCCGCGGATATGAATTCGGACAATACCAAGTCCTCTACTGTGATTTCATCCGATGGCAGCTCTTCACAGCAGAGCTCCGGCTCCTCAGGAAGCAGCTCCGGACAGAAGCCTATTATTGATTCCTCTGAGGCCGCAGCCATCTCCTCGGGAAAAAGCGGTGACAAGGGTGCTTCCTCTCAGGGCTCTAAGGGCAGTTCCTCCGGCGGCTCCTCAGACAGCACTTCCTCTCTCCCTTCTGCCGGCGCAGATAACGAGGATGTGGCCGAGAGCGTTGAGGAAATCATAATTCCCGAGGAAGACCCATATTTAATCGGAATGGATGATACCGACAATATTGTGGAGACTGAGGAATACAATTTTGATATAGCGCCCGCCCTTTATCAGGAGCTGGGAATCACCCCTTCGGAGGCTGTCGCAAAGATCGATGCCGGAGACGATAAGGACCTGCTGCAGGCCGCATATAGGGCCGGATACCTGAATATTGTAGTCAATAATAAGTACCAGGCCTCATCTGCAAATGTAAGCGTAGATATGTCCGATACCACCATCAAGAATCTGGATTCCTTAGTCCAGAAAATACTCACCAAGGAAGAGAAGCTCTCCATGCTGGAGGGGACTCCGGTTTATGTAAACCTCAACGTAGCTGACCTGGATGCCGTACCTTCCACCGACCTCAATGTTATTTCCGGCTTAAAGGATGTTTCGGTTTCCCGCTATATTGATATCCTTCTGCTAAAGACTGCGGACTCTATGTCCACTGTAATGCATGAGCTTCCTTCTCAAATGGAAATGACTCTTTCCATACCGGAAGACCTCAAGGGTAAGGACCAAAAGGTTTGCTTAGTAACGACCAATAATGGAAGCGGGGAAATTCTGGAGGATAAAGACGACAATCCGGACACCATTACAGTAGACATCGGTCACCTGTCCACCTATGCCTTCGCTCTTCAATCCGCAGGTTCCTCCGGCGGTCTGGGCTGGCTCTGGATTGTGTTAGGAGTACTGGTAGCGGCTGTAATTCTTCTAATAGTTCTCCGGTCCGTATTGGTGGCAAAGGCCAGGAAGAATCGGAGGCAGCACAGGAGGAGATAAATAAATACAATATTCCTCTTGACAAGCACATCATTTAGGGTTAAATAGATATTCAACTATGATGCAGAGCAATCAATTTAGTATTTGTAGATATAGAAAGGAGCAAAGGAAAAGGAGATGACAAATATGCTTACAGATGATCAACTAGAACACATTAATGGCGGATTTGGAGAGCTGGCATCCGGGGGAACGAAGGGAATGAATATTGTCTGTCCCTCATGTGCGGCTTCCAACAAAAGCGACTTTAGCAACAAGGTTTTGAAGGATGCTAAAACCGGAAGTCTGGAATACAAGTGCAATAAGTGCAATACCAGCTTCATTTGCTATGACGGCTATGTAATTCTGAAAAGCGATTGGATTAACCTCTGTAATAAGAAGGGACACAAGTATCCCTTCGCGTAAATAGGAAAAGCCCCATTTTAAGGGGCGGAATTCCAATCTAATGGCAATAGTCAAACAGTGAATTTCAAAAAGCCTCCGGGGCCTGATGGTCCCGGAGACTTTTTGTGTAGGCTAGGAGCCAAAGTCTCGTCGGCCTGCCTGCACGCCAGAGAGACCTTGGCGACAGCCCATCATCGAAGGCCCGTAGGGCCTGAGATGTGTAGGCTAGGAGCCAAAGTCTCGTCGGCGTGCCTGCACGCCAGAGAGACCTTGGCGACAGCCCATCATCGAAAGTCCGTAGGACCTGAGATGACGGGCGTAGCCGGAATCGAGGGGGGATTTTTCCCCCTACTCGATTGTAGGCAAAAATCCAAAGCCCCGTCGGCGTGCCTGCACGCCAGCGGGGCACAGGGCGCAACCCTTTATCGATGGTCTTTTGGTCTGAGACGTGGCCAATAGCTTATACAGACATACCAAAAAGGTATTCGTACCGCTTGTGATAAAGCAGCCGTAATCAAATTTACATAATATTACGAATTCTGGGCTATGATTAACATAATAATGCGAATTTCAGACTTTAATTAACATAATATTGTATACTTTACATAACCGATTTACATAAAATCAAATGTAGAAAACGTTTTTCTGGTCTAAAACCGCCCTATTCTGCCCATCCCTTCCCTATTTTTTGAGAAATCACAGCAGCAGCATGGCGTCACCAAAGGAAAAGAATCGATACTTCTTCTCCACGGCCTGCCCATAGGCCCTGAGCACATTCTCCCTGCCGGCAAAAGCAGAGACCAGCATGAGAAGAGTTGACTCAGGCAGGTGGAAATTGGTGATTAGACCGTCGATGACCTTGAAACGGTAGCCGGGATAAATGAAAATATCAGTCTCCCGCCCATCCGTAGCCTCCACCATGCCATTCTCATCCGCAGCAGACTCCAGGGTTCTGCAGCTAGTGGTCCCCACAGAGATAATCCTGCCCTTCCCTTCTCTCTTTGTCTCATTGATCTCATCTGCGGCCGATCGGGAAATCTGATAGAACTCCGAATGCATGACATGGTCCACTATATTATCTTCCTTCACGGGCCGGAAGGTCCCCAAGCCCACATGAAGGGTGACGGAAACCGTCCTGACCCCCATCTCTCTCAGCTCCCCCAAAAGCTCCTCCGTGAAATGAAGACCTGCTGTGGGGGCTGCGGCAGAGCCCTCAATCTTGGCATAGACCGTATTATAGCGGCTGGGATCCGAGAGCTTGTGCTTAATGTAGGGAGGCAGGGGCATCTCCCCCAATCTGTCCAGCACTTCCTCGAATATACCCTCATAGGAAAAACGAACAAGCCGGTTACCATCTGACTTCACTTCCACTATCTCCCCTGTCAGAAGACCCCCGCCAAACTGAACCCGGGCCCCGGCGCGAAGCCGCTTTCCGGGCCTCACAATAGTCTCCCACAGATCCTTATCCAGCCTCTTCAAAAGCAGAATCTCCGCCTCCGCACTCCCGCCCTCCTTGACGCCTAGGAGTCTTGCAGGAATCACCTTGGTATTATTAAGGACAAGGCAGTCTCCCGCTTTCAGGTATTGCTTAATATCCCGAAAATACTGATCTCTCACTTCACCGGTCTTCCTGTCCAGAAACATAAGTCTGGACTGGTCCCTCTGGAGCAGGGGGTCCTGGGCAATCAGCTCCTCCGGCAAATCATAATAGAAATCCCTTCTCTTCAAATTATCCATAAATATCGGAAAAGGTACCGGCCTAAATCCGTGACACCGGTACCTTTCATACTCCTTCTACATATTTAAGCTATGTCAAAATGCAAAAACATAAAACCAAAAAGTCTCATTAAGATCTCAGCTCAATTCCAAGACCATTGAGACCATTGAGAATCTTCTTCATGGTGCTATTCACTTCCTCATCGGACAGGGTTTTTTCCTTATTCCGGAAGGTCAGATTATAGGCCACAGACTTAAAGCCCTTCTGAATCTGGTCACCCTCATATACATCAAAGAGATCATAGCTCTCCAGGAGCTTTCCGCCTCTTTGCTTCAGGATGGCCTCAATCTCTCCCACCATGATCTGGCTGGGTACAACCATGGAAATATCCCTTGTCACAGCAGGGAACCTGGCAATTCCTTCAAATTTCCGGTCAAAGGTAGATCTATCCACAATAGCAGGCATATCCAGAACTCCGATATAGGTCCTAGCCCCGATTTCATAATTCTTGCACACCAGGGGATGTAACTCGCCCAGATAGCCAACCTTCTGTCCCTCAATCAGAATATCCGCCTGTCTGCCGGGATGGAGATAGGGGCGGCCGCTCTCCGGATCGTATTGGGGTCTGACCTTGATTCCCGCACGTCCCAGGAACTCCTCTATGACTCCCTTCATGGTGAAGAAGTCTCCTTCCCCATAGAAGCCCAGAGTAAATTGCATTCTTTCGTCCGGGAGCTCCGTAAGAGGCAGGGCCTCCGGCAGATAAATATGGCCCAATTCATAGAGCTTCACATTCTTATTCCGTCTATTATAATTAATCCCAAGGCTGGTCAGCATCCCATTCAGGGGCGTAGTCCTCATTATGGAGAAATCCTCGCCCAGGGGATTAGAAATCTGAATTGCCATTCTCTCCCTGGCATCCTCAGGCAAAAGCAGCTTATCAAAGACCTTGGGGCTCTCAAAGGAATAGGTCATGGCCTGGGAGAAACCGGTGAATTCCGCCACATCCCTGGCAATACCCTCCACCAGCATCTTGAAGGACAGTTTTCCGCCGGTGGCCCCGGACCTGGGCAGAGTAGTGGGAATCTTGTCATAGCCGTAGAATCTGGCAACTTCCTCCGCAATATCCGCAAAGCCCACCAAATCCTGTCTAAAGGTAGGACAAATCAGATCCCCGGACTTCTCATCAAACTCTACTTCAATCCTATCGAAATAGGTAAGCATTTCCTCCTTGGAAATATCCGTACCCAGAAACTCATTAATCCGGTCCGGCTCCAGGGCAATCCGCCTAGGCTCAGGCAAATCTCCATGAACATCCACGGCCCCCTTCAATACGGTACCGCAATGAAGGTCCTCCACCAGCTCACAGGCCCGGTTCATGGCCAGAAGGGCATTATTGGGATCCAATCCTTTCTCAAAGATTCCGGAGGCATCGGTCCTAAGGCCGATTCTCTTAGCGGACTTCCGGATATTGGGCCCATTAAAGGTGGCGGCTTCAAAGAGGACATCCGTCACATCATCCCGAATCTTGGAATTCTCGCCTCCCATGACGCCGGCAATTCCCACTTCCTTCTCCCCGTCACAGATCATGAGGACATTATCGTCTAATGCTCTCTCCTCTCCGTCCAGAGTAGTGAAGAAGTCCCCATTCTTTGCCCTGCGGACAATAATCTTGTTCCCCGCAATGGCTGACAGATCATAGGCGTGCATGGGCTGGCCATACTCCAGCATGACATAGTTGGTAATATCCACCAGGTTATTGATAGGCCGGATTCCGGAGGAGCGAAGGCGCTTCTTCATCCAGTCGGGAGACTCTTCTATCTTTATATTTCTTACCACACGTCCCACATATCTGCTGCAGAGATCCGGATCCTGTATTTCAATCTCAATGCAGTCCGCTGCGGACTCAGAAGCCTCCGCACCGGTCTCACGAATGACGGGCTGGCTAAATTTGTGTCCAAATGAGGCTGCGGCCTCCCTGGCTATACCCAGGACAGAATAACAGTCCACGCGGTTTGACGTGATTTCATATTCAAAAACCGTATCGTGAAGACCCAAAAGCTCCACAGCATCCTCTCCCGGAACTGCTGACGAAGGCAGAATGTAGAGACCGCTCTCCGGGGCATCCGGGAAAACCTCTCTGGAAGATCCCAATTCCTCAATAGAGCACATCATGCCATCACTCTGAACTCCTCTCAGGGCTCCGGCCTTGATCTCAATTCCATCCTCCGGAAGAGGGCCGCCGTCATGGCCTCCTGCCACCTTGCCCCCATCCAGAACCACAGGAACCTTGTCTCCTGCCTTCATATTATCCGCACCGGTCACGATTTGAACAGTCTTGTCACCCACATTGACCTGACAGACCACCAGCTTATTTGCATCCGGATGCCTGTCAATGGAGAGAATCTCTCCTACCACAATTTTGGAAAGATTCTTATCCAGTCTGGAGAATCCCTCCACCTTGGTCCCGGTCATGGTCATCCTGTCCATATATTCCCGGTCGCTACATTCCAGACCGGGCACAAGTGCCTTAATCCAATTCAATGATGTATTCATAGCTCCTCCTTTACGCCCTTAAAACTGCTCCAAAAACCGCTCGTCATTCTCATAGAGGAGCCGCATGTCATCAATTTCATACTTCAAAAGCGCAATTCGCTCCAGACCTACACCGAAGGCAAAGCCCTTGTATTTCAGAGGATCAATCTTACTCATTTCCAAAACATGGGGATGCACCATGCCGCAGCCCAGGATCTCAATCCATCCTTCGCCTTTACAGAAACGGCATCCCTTTCCGCCGCACTTAAAGCAGGAAACATCCATTTCCGCAGAGGGCTCCGTGAAGGGGAAATGGTGGGGCCGGAACTTGACCTTTGTATCCTCCCCAAATAACTCCTTGGCAAATTCAGCCAGGGTACCCTTCAAATCAGAGAAAGAAACTTCCTCATCAATGAGAAGTCCCTCCACCTGGTGAAAGCAGGGAGAGTGAGTGGCATCCACCGTATCCGAACGGAAGACGCGGCCGGGGCTTATCATACGGATAGGAAGACGACCCTTCTCCATTTCATGCACCTGGGTTCCGGATGTCTGGGTGCGAAGGAGAATGTCTCCATTAATATAGAAGGTATCCTGTTCGTCCTTGGCCGGATGATCCGCCGGAATATTCAAGGCTTCAAAATTATAATAATCTCTCTCCACCTCGGGACCTTCCACCACCTCATAGCCAAGGCCGGTGAAAATTCTCTCCATCTCCTCCAGGGCAATCTGGTTGGGATGCCTATGACCCATCTTTATTCCCTTTGCAGGCAGGGTAACATCAATTTTCTCATTCTCCAGCCGGGCATTCATGGCCAATGTCTCCAGCTTCACCCTGGCATTCTCCATTAAGGATTCGATCTCTGAGCGAACTTCATTGACCATGGCCCCCACCTTGGGTCTTTCCTCTGCAGCCACATCCTTCATACCCTTCAGAACAGCCGTAAGCGATCCCTTCTTGCCCAAAACGGCCACTCTCACTTCATTTAGGCTCTCCGAGTTTTTACTCTCATTAATTCTCTTCAGAGCTTCTTCTCTGATCTTATTAAGTGTTTCCTGAATCATGATGTCCTCCAAAAACCGGTTTCAATCCAATCGAGTAGGGAAGATGCAAAATCGCACCCCACTCGTCCGCGGGCCGCCGGTCGGCTTTAGCCGACAAATTTCATCTCGGTGGCTCTGCGATAAAAAACAACCGGATGATCACTGTATTAACATAGATAAATACAACGAATCATATTAACTTTTCCTAGAAAAAGTGTCAAGTACCAAAAAAACTGCCCGGCAAAAACCGGGCAGTGAAAGCTCTCTATATTAAAGAAAAAATAGACTGGGAAGATCAGACTCTCGCCAATTACAGATCGAAGTCTCCTACCTCATCTCCGGCCACGAAATAAGCCTTATACTCACTGGGCTTCACATAAAGCTTGATCTCATTTGCCTCTCCGTGAACAGCCTGACGGGCCTTCTCAACCAGAGAACTATAGGAAATCTCCAAATCCTCATACTGCAGCAGGATATTTACAGGAGTGTTCTCGTGTGAAACCTTCTTCTTGCGGCTGGCCTTCTTTGCCGGTTTCTTTGCGGCTTCTTTCACTTCGTTCTCTTCCTTTACAGGGGCCGGCTCTTCCACTGCCACCTCTACAGGCTCCTCTGCCTCAACCTCTTCCATTAAGAAATCCTTGTCACAGCCAAGAACCTCTGCCAGTTTCTCATAATTCTCACGCTTATGCATAGGCTTGCTGCGCCCGCTCTCATAGCTGCTATAGGTCTGGACGCTGACGCCAATGGATTCGGCAACCGCCTTCTTTGAAAGTTTCATTTCTGTTCTTAACTTAGCCAATTTTTCTCCAAAAGTCATTTCTGCCTCTCCTTTCTGGATGAAATCTCTTAAAGATATCTTCTGCTTGTTCCTTTAATCAAGCAAGTCATATAACAACAAGGAAGATGACTGCCTTCCTATTGCTTGCTATAATAGCATTTCTTTTTCTTGTATACAAGTACTTTCAAAAAAATTCCTTTAATTTTCCCTGCTTTCAGTTTATGTAAACCGTTCTTTATCCTTGTTGTTTCCTGCTTACTTCTTTGACTATCCAAATACAGTTCCTTGTTGCATTCGGAAATTGTCTGATACTTGAAAAACCTATAGGAATCTCCTATACTACGAAGAATAATGTATCCTGTGTTTTTCATAATGAAAACCGGCTATAACAGACTTTGTATAATCGCTTCATCATTTCAGAAAGGAGTTTCATTCAAAAATGTTCACACCTCTGCAAACTGCCATCCTTTACGGGTCCTTTCTTCTCGGACTGGTCATAATGATTATTCCCGCACATATTTGTCTTAGGCAGTCAAGGTATGTTCTGCTGCTTGGGTTCCTTTCTATTACTGTGCTTTCCATCTTATTAGACATTCTTACAGGTCCTTACTTTAGTTCCACTATTATCAAGTTACTGTTCTTTATAGTCTCCTTTCTCTTTTCCCTCTATGCCTTCCAATTGCCATGGAAAAAGCTACTATATCTATTCCTGACCAGCACCACATTTCTGAGCTTTGGAAGACTTGTCAACTCCTTCATTGCGGCAAAGCTGGGACAGGCTGAAGAGAATGAATTCTCCAGGGTGGGAACTGTGTTCCAATATATGTTCACTCTGTTGATAATACTGGTAACCATTCTCATTAGGAAGCGCATTCGCTGGTTCCTAGACAACCATTATTACGAAAAGCTATGGAATTATGTCTGGCTCATACCTACAATCATTACGACCACAAATCTCTATGCTATCCCTCTGGATTACTCCAATATACGCAGGGGAAGGGTTTTTTCAAGCGCATTACTTCTAGAGGCATCACTCCTTCTCCTTTATTTATTCTTTCTGGTCCTCCTTTATTACAACACCTATAATGTTGTCCGGAACTTAAATCTTTCATCCAACCTCTCCTTACTGGAAAGCCAGATCAATAATCAATGGGAAAGAAGTGAAGAATACAGGAAGAGTCAGGAAATCCTCCGCCGCCAGCGCCATGACCTCAGACATCAATATGCAGTCCTCTCCTATTATTTAAAGCAAAAAGAGTGGGACAAGATGGAAGCTTATTTGAAAGAATTAACGGATGCCGTACCAGAAAGCAGCCTTCCTGCTTTCTGTTTAAATCCCTGTGTCAATGCCATCTGCTCCTATTATGCCTCAAAGGCTAATTCAAGCAGCATCAATATCTCCATTCAAATAGATGTTCCGGAGCACTCGGACAATGTCATAGACTCCCATCTCTGCATTATATTTGGTAATCTCCTGGATAATGCCATAAAAGCCTGTCAACAGGTAAGCAGGAATCCTTTCATCAAGCTCCGTTCAAAAAGAGATTATGATATGCTTTATATTACCATGGATAATAGCTTTAATCCCCTTATCCCAAAAGCAAAGCAAAATAAAAACAGCCCGGAGCACGGAATCGGGCTGTTTTCGGTCCGCTCTATTGCGGAATCCCACAAGGGAGATGCTGAATTCAAGGAAGAGAATGGTGTATTTCTATCCTCGGTCTGGCTCCACATATAGGGATATTACATATTTCTGGTCATTTCCAGGTGATAGGCCGTCAGCATATGCTTGGCTTTTGCTAAATCCTTTCTCCTAATGTAAACATTCTTTCCTATATCCGTTTCGAAAAGGAAAAGCTCCTCATCTATCCTGGTCACATGGACAATATTAATAATAAAGCTCTTATGGCAATGAAAAAAATTCTTTCTATCTCCAACTGCTTTCTGAAGATCTGAAAGCTTCTTGCGAAGAGTCATAGTCCTATTGTCTGAAAAATATAGGACTGCAAAATGACCGGCCTGTTCAACACATACCAGTTCATCCGGGGCGATGGAAATCCCATCCTCCCCGCCCAGCCGGATGGTATCCCGGGTTTTGGGAATGCCCAAAACAGAAACCAGAATATCCTCCACCTCTTCCGGATTCAGAGGCTTCTCCAGATAACGGTTCACATGGAGCCGGTAGGCCTCCATAGCAAATTCCGTAGAACTGGAAACAAGGGCAATGAAAACATTCCGGTCCTTTTCCCTTATTTCACCTACCACCGCAATGCCATCCAAATCCCGCATATAGATATCCACAAAAATTGCTTCATATTTCCCGGCAGAAAAATCCTTCAAAAAAGCCTCTCCGGAATTAAATCTATCTATAATCAGGAAATCCCCGGCATCCTTCACCAATAATTCTGAAAGGACAGTTATATCCTCCTGACTGTCATCCACTATTGCAACAAATTCTTTTTTACCACTTTCAATCATATATCACCTATCCGGTGTTTGAGATTCTTCCCCGTCATGTTAAAATAAACCTATTATGAAAAAGGAAAAATCAAAAAGAAACAAAACCATCGATACTACTATAGAAGAAGGCAGGGAGTACCTGTCCCGCTGCCTTACCATAACCGTTCCTGTGGATTCCTTAGATAGGCTTGCCTGCCATACTATTAAAGGAGACTCATTTTCAATACTTCCCCTCTTACCAAGAGAAAGTGTGGACCTCATCATTGCCGATCCACCCTATAATCTCACAAAAACCTACGGGAAACAGACCTTCTCAAGGAGAAAGGAAGAGGAGTACGAAGACTATACGCGCAAATGGCTGTCCCTTGTCCATCCTCTCCTGAAACCGAATGGTTCCATCTATGTCTGCTGCGATTGGGAAAGCAGTCTCATTATCGGTAAGGTAATAAAGGAGTATTTCCTGATACAAAACCGCATTACCTGGCAGAGAGAGAAGGGACGGGGAGCCAAAGAAAACTGGAAGAATGCCCTTGAAGACATATGGTTTGCAACTAAGGGAAAAGACTATCAATTCCACCTAGAGGATGTCAAAATCAGGAGAAGGGTTCTTGCCCCCTATCGGCAGGCAGGCGAACCAAAGGACTGGACAGAAAGCAAAAAGGGGAATTACAGGGATACCTGTCCTTCCAATTTTTGGGACGATATCACCATTCCTTTCTGGTCCATGCCGGAGAACACCGCACATCCAACCCAGAAGCCCGAAAAACTCCTGGCAAAAATTATCCTGGCCAGTTCCGCTGAAGGAGATTTGATTCTGGATCCCTTTCTGGGCTCCGGAACCAGCAGCGTTGTCGCCAAAAAGCTGAACAGACGCTATCTGGGAATAGAGATTGAACCCCGCTATTGTATTTGGGCTGAGCAGCGCCTGGAAATGGCGGAAGCAAGTCCCGCCATCCAGGGCTACACAGATGGTGTTTTCTGGGAAAGAAACACCCTAGATCAACAAAACCGTTACAGCAATTCCAAATCAACAGTAGATTAATTCTTGAAGGAATGAATGGGTGCCGGAATCCGGCCTTCCCTTTCAATCAAGTCCTTACAGCTGAAAGGATTGACAGGCATAATGGGGGCAAGCCCCAAAAGACCTCCGAATTCCACCGTATCCCCCACCTTCTTTCCTATGGCGGGGATGATCCGGACGGCGGTGGTTTTCTGATTAACCATACCCAGAGCCATTTCATCAGCTATAATTCCGGCAATGGAAGTGCTTGGCGTATCCCCGGGAATGGCAATCATGTCCAGCCCCACAGAGCAGACGCAGGTCATAGCCTCCAGCTTTTCGATAGTAAGGGCCCCGGCATTCACGGCCTCGATCATTCCCTGATCCTCGCTGACCGGTATGAAGGCTCCGGAAAGGCCCCCCACATAACTGGATGCCATGACTCCGCCCTTCTTCACCTGATCATTTAATAGGGCCAGGGCTGCCGTGGTTCCGGGAGCTCCGGGCTCTTCCACGCCGATTTCCTTTAGAATATCCGCCACAGAATCCCCTATGGCCGGAGTAGGCGCAAGAGAAAGATCTACAATTCCAAAGGGTACATTCAGCCTTTTGGATGCCTCATGGGCCACTAATTGTCCGACCCGCGTCACCTTAAAGGCTGTCTTCTTAATGGTTTCACAGAGAACGTCAAAGCCCTGGCCTCTGACACGGGAAATAGCGGTCTTGACCACACCGGGTCCGCTGACACCCACATTAATGACACTATCCCCCTCCGTCACGCCGTGGAAGGCGCCTGCCATGAAGGGATTATCGTCCGGCGCATTACAAAGAACCACCAGCTTTGCACAGCCCAGGGAATCCCTGTCAGCCGTCAGCTCTGCGGCCTCCTTGATAATATCCCCCATGAGCCTCACGGCATCCATATTAATGCCGGTCCGGGTGGAGCCCAGTACCACACTGGAGCAAATCCTATCCGTGACAGAAAGGGCCTTGGGAATAGAGTGAATCAATAGCCTATCCGCCTCTGTCATAGACTTAGACACCAAAGCGGAGAATCCCCCAATGAAGTTCACTCCCACTGTCTTAGCCGCCTGGTCCAGGGTCTCCGCCACAGACACAAAATCCTCTTCCGTCTTGGCCGCGGCCCCGCCCACCAGGGCAATGGGAGTCACGGAAATCCGCTTATTGACAATGGGAATTCCAAATTCTCTCTCAATATCCTTTCCGGTTGCCACCAGCTTCTCCGCAACACGGCAAATCTTTTCATAGATTTTCCGGTTTAAAGCCTGAATATCCGAATCAATGCAATCCAGCAAGCTAATGCCCAGGGTAATGGTCCTGACATCCAGATTCTCCCTTTCGATCATCTCATTGGTTTCTAAAACTTCAAAGATATTAATCATATGCGATGCATCTCCTCGAAAATCTCTTCCCTCTGACACTTAATCTGAACCCCGATCTCATCTCCAATTTGGGAGAGCTCCCGGGAAATATCCTGAATGGGCTTTAAAGAACCGGCCAAATCTACAACCATCATCATATTAAAATATCCTGCCACAATGGTCTGGGAAATATCCAGAATATTAATCTGATTTCCCGCCAAATAAGTGCATACCTTAGCGATGATTCCTACTGTATCTTTACCGATGACTGTGATAATGACCTTTTTCAAAATTTCCTCCTGATAAACAATACTATTTTGTTAATGCTCAATATGTAATCCTGTCCCATGATAGTATGGGTTCAAGCCCAAATCCTAGATCCGGATCATGGCACTGCGCCTGTTCCTATCAGCTACCCCCAACGCGATTCCACCGGACTTACCGGGCTCTTCCGACATTTTCAGCTCCAGCCTTACCGTCTCATAGGCAAGGGCCGGAAGATTATTCTCTTCACTTAAATGGCCCAAAAGTGCGGCCCTTAAGCCCATTCTCGAAAGCTCCCTCAAGAGCATAGCAGCGCTGTCATTAGAGAGATGGCCCCGGTCCCCCAATATCCTCTGCTTTAGGCGATAGGGGTATCTGCCCACCTGCAGCATATTAATATCATGATTGGCTTCTAATAAGACCGCAGCGGCTCCCTTTAGATTCTCAATAATATAATCATCATATTTCCCCAGATCTGTGGCCGTCGCCACTGAGGTCCTCTGACCCCCCCTCTCCCCTTCGGCCTCGTAGAAGCGATAGGCCACAGGTTCGGCGGCATCGTGGGAAATCCTGAAAGGAACCGCCTCCAGATTCCGATAGGTGAAAACCTCATCCGGCCGAATCTCATGAAAGAGCTCCACCGGAATCTCCTTCTGTCCCGGAGTGCGCAAAACTGCGTCAATAGTGCCTGCTGTAGCATAGATGGGAAGCTTATAGCGCTTAGACATCACCCTTAAGCCGCTAATATGATCCGTGTGCTCATGGGTCAGAAAGATTCCGTCCAGGTCCTCGGGCTTCAGTCCCTCCGACAAAAGTCCCTCCTCAATCCTCTTTCCGGAAATTCCCGCATCCACCAGGAATTTTGCACGGTCCGTCCCCACCAGAATACAATTACCCGAGCTGCCTGAAGCAATGCTCATTAAATAGACTGAAATAAGAAAACCCTCCTTAATCTTTTACTCTTTCCAATATATGGCAATGTCATCCCCGGTCTTTAGGGGTGCCGCGAACTCCGCATTATTCCCATTGAGCTGGGTCACCACATACTTGCCCTGGGGCTTTGACAGGTCGAAATCTATGAAACGGAAAACGTCCACAAACATATAGGAAGCCTTTCCGGTAAGGGTTACAGGCGATCCATTTACAATGACTGAGAGAGCCACATCCTCTTTTGCCTTCTCTTCTTTGGCAGAAGCGGCCTCGGACTTAGCCGTCTTGCTTTTTCCTTCCTTACTATCCTTTTTATCCTTCAGGTCAGAATGTAATTCTTCCTCGGCAAAGGTCCATTCCACAGAGAAATTATCATAGACTTCCGTCAGGGGAGAGGCGATTTCGTGGTTAACATAAATCTGCTCCCCCTGCTCCAGATTCACATCCATGAAGTCCAGTATCTGCTGCACCGTATAATACCGGCACATCTCCACCGTATCTCCGTCCTTGACCTCATAATAACCGCTCTGCAATTCCCCATTTACCATGGCAAACTTGGGCAATACCACACTTTGGCCATTTACAATAACCGTTATCTTGTCCGAGAATTCCGGCAGCTTTTGCAGCTCCACCGTGGCCGCCTTTCCCGATGTGGAGGGCGTGACCTCAATATCGTCCCCGGCCTTAATCTTTTCCGTAATGGAAACCACCTGACCGTTGAGCTTGATAACGGCGGCCTCCCCTGATTCCCCTCTCCGAATCCGCTTTCTGCCATTGACCGTAAAGGTGATATCCATCCCGTGCTTGGGGAACAGATCCGAATTAGGGAAGCCCGCCTGCATGGCGGCATCGGAAATCCTCAAGGCGGAATTATCATAGAGCTTTAGCTGCTCCCCGTTAAAATATACAAAAATAAAGTTATTCTTTGTATTATAGAAATTGAGGCAGATACCAATGGGGGTCACGATAAGGGAATCCACCCGGACATCCACCTGGAAATCCACATCACCCAAAACCTCTTCTCCCCGGATAGCCACCCTCTCAGGGGCCAGGCCCAGTTCTTCAGCCAGCAAGTCGGTAAAGCCCGGAACCCTGCCGCCTCCGCCTACAACAAAAACAGCACTGACAGGCTTGCCTCCATTCAGCTTTTTAATCTTATCGGAAATTTCCCTGGTCATAATCTGCATGACAGGCTTGACCAAATCTGACACCGTCTCCGAATTCACCTTGTGCTCAATTCCCATAATGTCCTGGTACTTGATGGTGTTCTTCTCCCCGATATCCCTTTTAATCTCTTCAGCCACAGAAAAGTCCGTGAGATAGGCCTTGGCTATGGTCTCCGTAATCTCATCTCCCGCACTGGGTATCATGCCATAGGCAATTATGGCCTCATCTCTGGTAATACAGATATCGCTGGTGCCTGCACCCACGTCAACCAGGGCAATATTCAGCATTCGATAGGACTTGGGAATTGCCACCTCCATAGCGGCAATCGGCTCCAGAGTCAGGTTAGCCACATGAAGCCCCGCCAGTTCCACCGCCTTATAGAGGCCGTCCACCACCTCATCCGGCAGAAATGTGGCAATTAGATCCGCCCCAATCAGATGACCCTTATGATTCTCCAGGTTTCCCATGGGATATTGATTGAGAAAATATCTCTCCACCGTATAGCCCACACAGTAGAAATGAATCCTCAAATCATTATCCTTGACAAAATCACTATAGGCCTTCTGGGCTCCCAGAATCTCCAGAGAATAGACATCCTCGGGACTAATATCCCTATCCTCTCCCAGCTCCTTTTCCACATGGGTGGTAACGGTCCTTAGAACCCGTCCGGCAGCCGCAATACAGACATCCTTCAATTCCTGTCCCAGTGTGGTTGAAAGCCTTTTCTTAATAATCTTTATCTCCGCGGCAACTCCGCCAATGTCATGAATCTGTCCGTCAATCATGACCCTATCCTCATGCTCGATGGTTTCCATGGCAATGACATGAAATTTCCGCGACTTATAATATCCCACCGTCCCTACAATGGAACGGGTTCCTATATCCAAACCAAAAACCAATGGTTCATTGATTTTTTTTACGGTTTGTGTACTCTTCGCTCTCGCAGCGCACATAATCTACTCCTAAAACGATAAATTCTGTACTGACAAATTTAGAAACTATATATCCCTTAGGAGGAAAGGCCTCTCTCCAAAGCTATTGGCAGGTCTTTCCCGCCCTGTCCTCCCTGAGAAGGGCGTCAATCTGCCGATAACTATCCTTTAGCTCCCCGGAATTGTCTATGACATGGGCGCAATACCGCCTAAACATCACATCATTCTGCTGGGACCGCATGACTGCGTCAATCCTCTGATCCGTATAATCCCTGGCCGCTTTCAGTCTTTCCCTGCGCACCTTCTCATCTGCATAAATATACCACAGCTCATCGCAGATTTTCTGATATCCATCCTCTATTAAAAGGGCCGACTCCAGGAAATAATAATCAAAAACCCCGCTCTTTTTCTCAAAAGCAATATCATCCAGCAGGTATTCCTTCACGGCAGGGTGGATAATCTGATTCACAGACTGTAAAAGCCCGCTATTGGGAAAAACCTTTTCCGCCATTTTCTTTCGGTTAATGGTACCGTCAGGATTGAGAATATTCTTATTTAGAAGACTCAAGAGCCTCATATAGCAGACCTTGCCGGGCTGAATCACCAGATGACCTACCTCGTCAGCCCTCACCACCTTGGACTTGCTGGCGCGCTCCAGATAGGAAAGCAGCTCTGATTTACCTGCCCCGACGCCGCCTGTAATTCCTATAACCTTCATATCCTTCATCTCCCATTTTTTGAAAGGGGTAGGTTAATTAATGGGCCTCGTACCAATTATTTCCCGTCTTGATATCCACGAGAAGAGGCACTGCCAAGTCCGCGGCCCCCTGCATTTCCTCCGAAAGGATGCGGGACACCGCTTCCTCCTCCCCTAATCTAGTCTCCACCAATAGCTCATCATGTACCTGGAGAATCAGCCTGGATTCCATTCCTTCCTCCTGCAGCCGCTTAAAGACCCTTACCATGGCAATCTTTATGATATCTGCCGCCGTTCCCTGAATGGGGGCATTCATGGCAACCCTTTCCCCAAAAGACCTCTGGGCGAAATTGCTGCTCTTTAGCTCGGGCATGGGCCGTCTCCTGTGAAAATAGGTCTCCGCATATCCCAGCCTCTTGGCCTTTTCCACAAGCCCGTCCAGAAAAGCCCTGACCCCGGGATAGGTCTCAAAGTAACGGTCAATATATTCCTTGGCTTCAGCCCGGGAAATAGATAGCCCCTGACTCAGTCCAAAGGAACTAATTCCATAGACAATGCCGAAATTCACAGCCTTAGCGTTTCTTCTCAGATCCGCCGTTACCTCCTCGAAAGGAACATGGAATACCTGGGACGCGGTAATGGCATGAATATCCTTGTCCTCCTGATAGGCCCCGATGAGCTTGTCATCCCCTGACATAGAGGCCAGAATCCGGAGCTCTATCTGGGAA
>JAILCB010000153.1 GCA_024680595.1 Lachnospiraceae bacterium
CTCATTTATAAACTAGATCTCTATGTATTGGATCGGGTGCTTGAGATGATGGATGAATCCAGAAGGAGGGGGAAGGATATCATACCTCATTCCATCAATCTGTCCCGTTCGGACTTCGATGCCTGTGATATTGTGGAGGAGATCCGCAAACGGGTGGATAAGGCGGGGGTCTCTCATGACAGGATTTCAGTTGAAATCACAGAGAGTGTTATAGGCAGCGATTTTGACTTTATCAAGAGTCAGATCGAACGATTCCATGATCTTGGTTTTTCGGTATGGATGGATGACTTTGGGAGCGGTTATTCTTCCTTTGATGTTTTGCAGAGTGTAAGTTTTGATCTCTTGAAGTTTGACATGAGCTTCATGCAGAATCTGGATAAAGGTGACCATAGAAGGGATGTCATCACAGAGCTCATGAGACTGGCCTCAAAGTTGGGAGTAGATACTATTTGCGAGGGCGTGGAGACAATTGAGCAGGTGCGCTTTCTGCAGGAAATCGGCTGTGCTAAGCTTCAGGGTTATTATTTCTACAAACCCACCCCTTTAAGTAATATATTGGAGATAGGCAGCAGGGATGGTCTGGAAGATCCGGCGGAAGCCGAGTACTATGGTATGATTGGCCAGACAAAGCTGTATGATTTCAGTATTTTTAACGGTGGTAATAATGACTTCCTCAGAAATGTTTTTGACACTACACCAATGGGCATTATAGAGATTAAGGAGGATATGGCTCAATACCTCCGTGTCAATCAGGCCTATCGGGAATTTTTGAGCAGGGTTATGGGAATTGATGTTTCGGACAGGGAAAGGGTGTTTTCCAAGTTTAAGATGGAAAAAGTCACCAGATTCTGGGAGATTTTGAGAAAGTGCTGTGAGATTAAAGAGGCCTTACTCTTTGAGGATGAGGGGGCTGACGGCAGTACCATACATGTCATCGCAAGAAATATCGGCAGAAATCCAGGCACCGGGGCTCAGGCGGTGGCCATAGCGGTCCTTACCATAACGAATGAAGGGCGGGAAACCAGCTATGCAGATATTGCCAGGGCTTTGGCTTCGGATTATCGCAATATTTATTATGTGGATTTGAAGACAGAGGAGTTCATCGAATACAGTGCCTCATCGGCGGAGGAGATAGCAGAGGAAAGGCATGGAGGCGTATTCTTTTCCGGCATGCGGGTCGCGGCTATGAGTCAGATATATGAGGCGGACAGAGAGCTTTTCCTGACCCATTTTACGAAAGAGAATGTCATGAAGGAATTGGATGGGCAGGGCACCTTCACAATGACATACCGAGAGCTGGATGAAGGCAAGCCGGTATTTGTCAATATGAGGGTCACCAGGATGTATCCTGATGATGACCATATCATTATTGGTGTCAGGGCAATTGATTCCCATGTCAAGCAAAAGGAGATCATTGATCGCATAAAGAAGAGTCAGGATACTTTGGCTAGCGTCATGGCTCTGACAAATGGTTATCTGGTTTTATATATGGTAGATCCCAAAAACGATCATTATATAGAATATGCGGCGGCGAAAGAATATGAAGCCCTGGGCTGTTCCAAAATGGGAGAAAACTTCTTCAATCAGGTAATAATCGATGAGAAAAGGGCCGGCTGGGAAGGAGATCATGAATTCTTTTCTGCGAGATTCTCAAAGCAGCAGGTCATGGATGAAATCAAGAGTAAAGGCATTTATAAGCTCTCCTATAGTATTGTTTTGGAGGGGAAAAGAAAGCCCATTAGTCTGGTAATTGTCCCTGTCAGGGATGAGGAAGACGAGATTCTGCTGGCTGGTCTGAGAGAGGAGTAGCAATTATTCTTAAGGGCTTTGCATTGTCATACTAGGACTGGAATAGGGACGGTTTCTGTCACTTGCGGGGGGACAGAGACCGTTTCCTTTGTTTTTTCATTATTCCGGACTGGTTTTTTGCCGGCCTGTAGTAGGAATTGCAGGGGCTTTTGACCTTTCCCGTAAGGGAAGGTATTGAAGAATCAAATTGTATCAGTTATAATGTGTCAGTTATTGTGGTCTTTTTTGGATGTTATAAAAGCCTGAAGGCAGGAGAAATGATGGGTGTCCTGAAGGCTAGAAACTCCTTTTGATGCTGGGAGGCAGATAGAACATATGGGTTTATTTAGTAAAATTTTCGGAACACACAGTGAACGGGAAGTAAAGAAAATTCAGCCTATCGTGGAAGAAATCCTGTCCATGAGGGATAGGATGGCAGCGATGTCAGACGAGGAGCTGCAGGGACAGACCCGGAAGCTGAAAAAGCGCTTAAGCGACGGCGAGACCCTGGATGATATTTTGCCTGAGGCCTTTGCTACGGTTCGTGAGGCGGCTAGAAGAGTGCTAAATATGGAGCATTTCCCGGTTCAGCTCATGGGTGGTATTATCCTGCACCAGGGCAGAATAGCGGAAATGAAGACGGGTGAAGGAAAAACCCTGGTGGCGACCCTTCCCTCCTACCTCAATGCCCTGGAGGGAAAGGGCGTGGAAATCGTTACGGTCAATGATTATCTGGCAAAGCGCGAGCGGGACTGGATGGGAAAGGTTCATGAGTTTCTGGGGCTTACTGTTGGCGTGGTCCTGAACAGCATGAAGAGTGAGGAGCGGCAGAAGGAATACGCCTGCGACATCACCTATGTCACCAATAATGAACTGGGATTCGACTATCTCCGGGACAATAT
>JAILCB010000223.1 GCA_024680595.1 Lachnospiraceae bacterium
ATGCGATTCAGTATAATAATTGAAGCGGGGGTCCGCTTTCACTGCGTTCAAATCACCAACTGTAAAACTAACATTCTAACTAAGGAATGTCAAGAATAAGACAAAAAGCTTTGGTATTTTCGATCAAATATTTGACATAAGTCTACCTATGTTATTATAATACCCTTCGTTATGTTAGAAATGAATGAATTACCTAATAAAAATAGGAAATTTCAGATAGCCTTACGGATTCTCTTCGGAGTCCTGGGGCCTATTATTATTTTCTATCTATTCGAATGGTTTCTCAGAAATCCCTTTGACGCCAAATGGGGTATGAAGGCTGAAATCCAGGTTATTAACCTGGTATTCTTTTATCTCCTGGAACTCCTTCTCCTCTTTCTCTTGGGGTCACTGCGGAGGGCCCTCTTGGCAGAGGGGATTTTCTTCCTCCTTTTAGGCCTGGTGGAATACTATGTCCAGAGGTTTCGGGGAGTGACAATTCTGCCCTGGGACCTTTTTTCCATTAGTACGGCAGCCAGCGTCGCCAATAATTATAGCTACAAGCTGGATGGAAAGGCCATTCTCATACTGGTTTTATTTGCCCTCTTCTTCCTGTCCCTGATATTCTGCCGTTTTCGCCTTGCCAAGTGGACATCCGGAGGAAAGGCTGTATTAATCAGATTATCCGGAATTCTTCTGGTACTGGCCTTCTTTTTTGGCCTCTATGTGCCCTTCTGCCAGAGTGCGGAGACAGTTAGGAGATTTCGCATCTATGACAAGCTTTTCACTCCCACCACCATGACCTGGAGGGACGGCACGGTCTATGCCTTTATCTATGAAATGCAGTTTTTGTCCGTTGAAAAGCCTGTCGGATACAATGCGGCAGAGATTCAAAAGGAGCTGGAGGAGAAGTATAATGCCGGCCTGCATGTGAGGGCAGACGCCAATAAGGTGGAGGGAGAAGAAGGGAAAAGTCCCAAGTCCAGGGCTGCCCATACCGGCAAGACCCGCCTGCCTAATATTATTGTGGTCATGTGCGAGGCCTTTTCCGACCCCAAGGTTCTAGGGGACTTCCAGACCAATGAGGACTATATACCCTTTGTCCACCGGGTATTAGGGGGCTATGAGAATACCATCTCCGGCTATATGAACTGCTCCATCATTGGCGGAAACACGCCCAATACCGAGTTTGAATTTCTGACAGGCAATACCTTGGCCTTTCTGCCGGAGGGCTGTATTCCCTTTCAGCAATATGTGAATTCCGAGATAGATTCCATGCCCTCCCTGCTTAGCTCCCTGGGCTATGACACCCTGGCCATGCATCCCTATCGGGCGGCGGGCTGGGACAGAAACCGGGTCTATCCCCTTTTGGGTTTTGAGGAAATGCATTTTCTCGACTATTTCGAGAAACGCCATCCCAAATACGTGAGAGATTATGTCTCCGATGAATCCTTATTTGACACAATTAAGGATAAGTATACCGGCAGATATAATGGAAAGCCCCTTTTCTCCTTTAATGTCACTATGCAGAACCATTCGGAGTATTCCGGAGACCTGGGGAACTTCCATCCGGATATCACCATAGAGGGAATTGAACCCGATACCCTCCTGAGCCGTTATCTGTCCCTGCAAAAGCTGACAGACCGGGCCCTGGAGGACTTTGTCGATTACTTTGACAAGCAGAAGGATCCCACCCTTATCGTATTCTTCGGGGATCACCAGCCCACGGACTATGTGGTAGAGCCTGTCTGGACCCTAAACGGCAAGCTGGGGGCGGATCTTAATTATGAAGACATCTGCAGGCGTTACCAGGTTCCCTTCTTTATTCATGCAAATTATGATATTGAGGAAATGACCCAGGTGGAGACCAGCGCCAATTATCTGGGTAATATGGTGCTGGAGGCCGCAGGAATAGAGCTTTCCGGCTACAGAGGCTTCCTTAGGGAATTCTCTGAAAGCTATCCCGTGCTGTCGGCAATTCGCGTGGCGGGTCCGGACAAGGGCTCCAACAAAGCCGCCGAAGAAGTCAGCGGCAATGCCATATTAAATAAGGCCACAGATGAGGCCAGCGGCAATGCCATAGACAATTCCGGGGACAGTGCAGCTCTGGAATCTGCAAATACCGCCACTCAGAGGGCAGATGAGACCGCAACAGTTTCCGCAGGCCAGACCGCCGGGGGCCCCAAAGAGACCGCAGGTGAAGTCAGCGGCAATGCCATATTAAGTGAGGCCGCAGAAGTTTCAGCAAACCTGACCGCCAGGGGCCCCAAAGAGACCGCAGGTGAGGTAAGCGCCAATGCCATAGGCAATTCCGGGGACAGTGCAGCTCCGGAATCTGCAAATACCGCCACTCAGAGGGCAGATGAGACCG
>JAILCB010000083.1 GCA_024680595.1 Lachnospiraceae bacterium
GTGAGACCTTGGTGAGACCTCGCCATTATCGTTAAACAAATCAACCAAATCATCCATATCGTCTTTTGTGGCGTAGGTATAGTACATCATGTTAGTTTCTACGCTATGACCCAAAAGCTCTGCTCTTTTGGCTACAGGAAGATGATCATTCGCTGTTTGGAATATATACAGAGGAAGAAAAGAAAAAGGCGGCAGAGGAAGCTGGCCACTTCTCTGAGGTTACGCGTGCGGATATGTTAAAAGCCGGCGGATCTCATGAGTTTCTGGGGCGTTTTCCTTATATTATCAACTATCATAAATTAACAAGAGAAGCCAGTCTGGAAATAATTCGGCTTATTGCTCAGAATGCGGCGAGGAATTTCGATTGTGAGCTTGAATTAGGCGAAAAAATGATCGATATGCTCTTGGATTCTACAGAATCTGAATATGGATGTAGGCTTATTGACTCTGAGCTACGCAACGTGGTCCTTCGCGCCCTAAAACCTGCATTGTTAGAAGAGAATCCGGATAGAAAACTAGTTATTCAAATTGAATCAGCAGATGAGATGCAATGGCATTGGCGCGAGATTACTGATGCAGATATAGAGGATTGCAGGATTGCAGCGTTGCACTATGATTACCACTGAAAGTAGGCAGTATGAGAAGAAATGAAAAAAATTATGCCTTAAATATGGGATGATAGAGCCTATCGAGAGAAATAATGAGGAATAAAAGATATTGTAATAGTTTTGAGTTCCGCCCTCCGGTTTTCCGAAGGGCGTTTCAATTAACAGCGTTATTTTTCCCGCTTAACCGTTATCTTCACGTTACCGGTAATGCATCCGGCGTAGCCAAGCTTCACTTTGACTGATGCCCTGCTCTTGCTGAGACTGATTATGTCGATCTCACTTGGGTCGTTCTCGTTGACCTTTGCGACCACGCCCTTTGACATGTCTATGATTTCAGCTTTTTCGGGACTGACGGTCAGAATGCCGGTGGCGCTCTGTTTGGTGCTTAAGACGTTCACGACCCCGATAACCTTTCCGTCCGCAGACATCGCAGATGAGGGGATCGTCAGCTTTGCCGTATTTGCCTTCGGCCTGCTTTTTTTCGCCTTCAAATTGGAAAGCGTGAGCCTGACCGGATCGTCAACACCCTCTAACGTAAGAGCGAGCGTGAGAGTTCCGATATTTAAGTTATTTGCGTTCAAGGTATTGCCGGTGTATCCGATCTCAATGTTGCCTGCTGCGTTTAACTTTGCACTGAAGCCTTCCTCTGACACGGAGACGGATTTGATGCTGCCGCCCACATCCTTTAGCACGGGCACGATGATCATGCCTTGCTTTGTCACCACATCATATTTCCGGAGCACTTTGAGAGTGATAGCCTCGTTCAGTGCCTTGTCACTTACCTTGATCCGCACATTCTTCTTTGTATCGCCGGCCTTAAGGGTGATGGTGTAGATGCCACACTTTACGCCGTTCCTGTAGGCGATCACCAGCTTTCCGTCCTTGCTGATTGTGGCAAGACCGCTGCTTTTTTTGTCAATGATCGTCACGAGGTCCGCAGCGGTCTTTTCAGCGTCAATCATTTCGGAGAACAGCACTCCGTTCAGCCTCAGGTCAAAGACAAAGCTCTGATTCTTCGCGTTGCTGTTTAGAACCACGCTCTTCCGGCCGCCCAGATCCGCTTCCAACACATCCTTTGAGGAGCCGTTCACATCGAAGCTAAGGCTCACAGGATTGGAATATTCCCAGGTATCCTTCCTGACAGTGATCACTGCTTTGCCCGCAACGGCTGTCTTGATCTCAACGCTTCCGTCGGCGCCCTTCATCACTTTTATACCGAGACCGCTACCAGAGACCTTCACATCCGTCATGTCAAGAGGTGCAAAGCTCCCGTCCGCAGTTTTTTCAAGGATTGTCGTTCGGAGAACGGTCTCCGTTCCGGTCCGGATGGTCGCTTTGTGTGTACGCAACTTGAGCACCGGTTTTGTGTAGCAGACCGGCAACACATATGCGACCACGCCTGCTTCGCCGAGGTCGAATTCCAGAATGCCGTTCTCTGCGGCCTTCTTCCGCTCTCCCTTCACCCTCACCGTGATCACAGAGCCACTGAGCTTTGCGTCGTAATATACCTTAGAACGGACGTTGCTGTTTTCCACGGTTTTGGAAGCACAGATGCCGCTGATACGGAATTCATGCTCTGATGCATCCTCGTACAGGTTCCACTCCGTTTCTTCATCTATGGCCGAGGTTTTTTTCCAGCATGCATACAGCGTGAGGTCGGCCGTCACCGGCGTATTGAAATCATAAACGTTCACACAGGCTGTATCGCTGAACCATCCGCCGAAGATCCAGTCATCATCACTCAATGTGCCGGGGTTCGCCGCTGAACCATTCGGTGCAACATATTGTATAGCAGGTGTATCCTGAGTTCCGTGGCCGTTTTTTTCAAAAGTGACCACATGACGGACTGCTGCCGCCATATACCTCATTCGCGTACCGGTTACCTGTCTTTTTCCGCCCGCGACAGACGTTTCAAGCGGATCTCTGTCTGGAGAAGGGGCACTGGATGCGTTTGCAAAAACATATACACTTGTCCCCAGCGTAATGCTGCCATGATCATTGGAATCTTTACCGGCGCCGATGCCGGCTCCGGAATCACCGCCTGTCGCTGTCACCGTTCCGCCACTAATGGTTATGTTCCCTCCGGAACCCCATAAACCGCCGCCGATGCCGGCTCCGAAATCACCGCCTGTCGCCTCCACAGTTCCACCGTTGATGGTTATTTCCCCTCCGGCACCACTATTTCCGCCGCCGATGCCGGCTCCGTATGAACCGCCTGTCGCTGTCACCGTTCCGCCGTTGATGGTTATTTTTCCTCCGTTACCATGATCTCCGCCGCCGATGCCGGCTCCTCCTAAATTACCACCTGTCGCTGTCACCGTTCCGCCGTTGATGGTTATTTTTCCTCCGTTACCACTATCTCTGCCGCCGATGCCGGCTCCTTTATTACCGCCTGTCGCTGTCACAGTTCCGCCGTTGATGGTTATTTTTCCTCCGTTACATAGATATCCACCGCCGATGCCGGCACAATAATTATCTACGGAATCGATCAAAAGAGTACCGGTACCCTCGCTCTGGCCATAGATTTTGAGAACGTTAGGAGAACCGTTTGCCGGATCATTATCATTATCCTCAACACTGATCCCACCTTTAACTGTCAGCGTTTTACCGTCACTAAGGATCAGATTGACATTTCCGCTTACCGTGATGCGATTATTGATTACTATATCGCTCTGCACCACATACCAGGCATTATTCAACTCATTTTCCGAAACGGTAATATCGTGTACATCGTCAATCGTTTTTACTTTTTTTTCGAGCGGATCAAAGTATTCCACATCATCCGCTGCCATTACCCGCTCTGTCATAAAAAACAAGCCCGCCAGCGCCAGCATTGTTGTCAGTGCCATCACTACAAGCTTATTCTTCCTGCTTTTCCGTTCAATTTTCATTTCTATTTTCATAATTTTTTTCCTAAAAAGAAAACAATCAAAGATAAATTAATAATCAAATTTTATAATACTTTAAGATAGTTAATCATTCAAGTATATATCAGCATTACATGATGCGGGAAATATAACGGAGATAGGTGCTGTAAGAGTTCCATCTCCGTTATATTTTTGGGGTGACCAATGGGGTGACTTGATATAGTGACTACGCTCAATCCCTTCTGTTTACTGTATTTGTCGACGTGAATAATTGTTCAAGTCCCATCTTCCGCACTGGGAAAATCAAAAAGAGTCAGGCCTAAAGGCCTGGCTCTTTTTGATTTTTCGTGCCGAGGAGTCCCTTGAACCCATGGTTCAAGGTCTCCTCGGCACGAAGTGCCTCGTCGGTCGGCGCAAAACCGACGTCCACAGGACGTCGAGCGCCCCATCTTCCGCAACTGTGGTACGCCCTTTCAGGCAAACGGGCATAAGTCAGGGGTATTTGCTGAGGAGTCCCTTGAACCCGATGGTTCAAGGGACTCGGGTCGGAAAGGCTGGAGCTGTTTTTCCGCATTATCCCATCTTTCGCATCTGTTGGCTCTGAGGTGGGGATTTTGAGGGGCTGTTTTGATTATGCCCTGTAAACTTGTTCTCCGTCTACGAAGGTTGCCAGGCATTTGGCGTTTTCGATGTCTTCGAAATCATCTTCTAGGAAGTTCTTATCGAATACCGTTATATTGGCCAGCTTTCCGATGGTAAGAGACCCCATCCGATCTTCCTCATGCCAGCTGTATGCCACATTGGTGGTCAGGGCTTTGAGGGAATCCAACCGGCTGATGCACTGATCTTCATGCCTCTGCATTTCCTTTCCGTTGGAGGGCAGATAGCCTGCCGATCCAAGGCAGATAGTCCAGGGAGCGCTGAAGGTGGGGGAAACCGGGTAATCGGAGTGGGAGAGCACTATGGCGCCCTGATCCAGAAATGCTTTTACCGGAAATCCGGCATAGGCCTTTTCTTCCCCGAGATATTTGGCCATTACCTCAAATAGGGTATAGGACTTTTCAACCCACATTATCCCGCAGACGGGACAGATATTGTATTCCGCTATACGCCTTATATCATCAGGGCTCACGGCCTGCAGATGGGCGAGGGCATTTCTCATGTCAAAGTTTCCGGTTGCCTCCTCCGCCTCGGCTATGGCATCTACCCAGGCCCTGACCGCAGCATCTCCAATGGTGTGAATATGCACATTCATATTATGCTTTTCAGCGGCTTTCAGTAAGCGGACCATCTTTTCATGATCATTAAATCTGGCCACGCCGCGGTAGCCGGGCTGGTCTATATAATCCTCCAGCATCCAGGCCGTATGTCCCTCTACAACACCGTCACAGAAAACCTTGGCGCCTAGGAGCTTATAATGCTTGCTGTTATGCTCTTCGGCCTCCTTGGCGATTCGGTCCATGTCCTCTTCCGGCGTATCCGTATTATCCCCTATTAAGCTGCCGGAGAAAGTGTAATGATGGAGTTTTCCCTCCTTTTCCAGTTCATAATATGCGGGGGCCTCCATAATATTGGTGACTTCAACGCCCGCATTATAGACACCTGTATAGCCCATAGAAAGGGCGTATTGCTGCCAATATAATAAGGCCTCCTTGAATTCCTCGACCGTAATCCGGAGGTTGGCCCGGACATGAAATACGGGACCCTCTGATATAAAGCCGGTGGGATTACCATCTTCATCGACCCTGACGCAGGCAGTGCCCCATTGCCTGACCGCATCCCGGTTAATCCCAAACATCTCCATGGCCTTTGTATTGAGCCACATGGAATGACCGCCGGAATCTGTACAAATCATGGCCTTGTCAGGACAAATTGCGTCCAGCATACCGGCCCTGGGCTGTACTTCATGTACCTCAAAGCCAAAGCCCTGGATAATCGCTTTCTCAGGATGTTTTTCCATATAATCCTTCATGACCTGGAGACATTCCTCCAGGCTGGCATTTGGATCTAGAATTGCGATTAAGGTTGCCCTCGCACCGGCTCCGCCGGGATGGCAATGGGCTTCCAAAAAACCCGGATAAATACAATTACTGCCATAATCATAGACTTGTGTGTGGTCATCACATAGCCTGCGGGCGACCTCGGCAGCGCCGACATATAGGATCTTGTCTCCTTTTGCCGCTACTGCCTGTGCATAGGGTTTATGTTCATCCATGGTGATCACATTCCCAAGTATCAGTAAATCTGCTTTTCCCTTCCCGCTCATTACGTCCTTCCTTTCTTTCTAAGCAAAAAAATTATGTTCCTATAGGGTTAAAAGCCTCTAAACAAAAGACGGGGCACAGTTTGAGTAGTCAATAATGTTGACAGGGTCCTGAGAATATATCCTGAGTTTTTGCAATGATTATTATATGGGAAAAAGGTAGAGATTTTTTCCGTTTAGAACTCTATTCTACCATTTATATTAGATTGCGACAAATAAAAGATAGGGGAACCAATGGATATTATTGTAGTGGATAAGGAGTATAGTTTCAAGGAATTAGAGCAAGACCGGTAGGTATTGAAATTATTCGCAATTAAACATATAATTTTTACATAATTGTGACTTTCCGAATGCGATAAGGAACCGCACTCGGAAATCCCGCGCTCTGTGTTTCGCGAGGGCCGGTCGGGTACGCATTCCTATCGCTTCGATTAGTATTGACGTAGTCCGAACTGGAATGGCAGAAAAGAAGACCCGGACTTGTACATAATTATATAGTGATGACTTTGGAGTAAGAACCTTGTGAGATGAAATCGAAAGAGTTCTTTTCTTTTGATTTTGGATTTTACATTTACTTAGGAGGATTAGCATGAAGGAAATATCGATTAAGGACATGAAGCTCTTTCGGGTTGGACAGACTGAAAATGTAGAAGCGGCTACGGGCTGCACGGTGATTCTCTGTGAAGAGGGTATGTGTGGCGGACTGGATGTGAGGGGCGGGGGGCCGGCATCAAGAGAGCCCCTTCTCCTGGACCCTTTGATGGCGGCACAGAGTATTCACGCAGTGGTACTGGGCGGGGGCAGTGCTTTTGGACTGGGAGCGACAGATGGCGTCATGTCTCTGCTGGAAGAGCGGGGGATAGGCTTTGATGTGGGAGTGACCAAGGTGCCCCTGGTTGTTCAGTCCGATATTTTTGACCTGACGGTGGGAGATACATATACTAGGCCGGATGCGGCTATGGGATATGAGGCCGCACGGTTTGCCTTAGATGAGCCCAATTATAGGGACGGAAATTTCGGGGCGGGATGCGGTGCTACCGTGGGCAAGATAAAGGGAATGGAGCGCTGCATGAAGTCCGGAATAGGCAGCTATGCTATGAGTCTGGGGGATTTGCAGGTCGGTGCCCTGGCAGTTGTCAATGCTTTGGGTGATATCTTTGATCATAAGACAGGAAGGCAGATCGCCGGACTGAGGACAGAGGACGGAAAGGGGCTTTGCAGTACTCTGGAGGTCATGCAGGAGCAGATAGAGGTAGTGGACAATAAATTTACCGGGTTTGCCGGTAATACTACCCTTTGTGCGGTTTTGACCAATGCGGCATTTAATAAAAGTCAGCTCTGCAAGATGGCGGGTATGGCCCAGGACGGCATGGCCAGGGCTATTCGTCCTGTTCATACATCCGCTGACGGGGACAGTATCTATGCCCTCTCGGCAGGCCGGGTTCAGGCGGATCTGGATCTGGTGGGAAGCCTGGCCGCAGAGGTAGTGGGGGAAGCCATCAAAAGAGCCGTGCTTGCCGCCGAAAGCGCCTACGGATTTGTCAGCGTCAGGGACTGCAATTAATTAAAGGAGAGGGCGCAGCAGCCGCCGAAAGCGCCTAGGGATTTGTAAGCGTTAGAAACTGCAATTAATTAACGGAGAGGGCGCGGCAGCCGCCGAAAGCGCCTACGGATTTGTAAGCGTTAGGGATCTAGAAGTGATATGAGGAAAATAAGCAACTAATAAGGACGGAGGATTTCCGGGGATATCTATATGTTCAAAATTAGTCAAAACCAGATTAAAAAATGGACTGCCTTTATTCTGTTTGTTGTTGCCGGAGCAATATTGAATATTGCCGGCAGCATGGTGGCAAATGTCTGTCTGAATAAGCTTCTTTACCTGGATATGTTGGGCACTGTTGTTGTGGCCATCATAGGCGGATATTTTCCCGGGATACTTACGGCGGTAATATCAAGCTTCATATCCTTCTATCTGTTTCCGCCATCGGTATTTTATTTGATTCTAAATGTCTTTATGGCAATTCTGACCACCTTCTGTTTCAAGAAGTATTATGATAAACACACATCTTCTATAAAGATGTTTATCCTCTATATTATAATAATATCCCTGGTCTTTAGCTTCTTTGCCACTATGCTGACCTATGCCCAGGGAAATGCTGTTGTCTCGAAAGAAGGGTCCATAGACAGGATAATTCTGGCCATTTCCGACCGCTGGAAGCTTGATATCTATATTTCTCATTTTATCACCAATTTTTTCATTAATACTATTGATAAAAGTCTATGTACCGGATTGGCTTTCGTGGTCATCAGGCTGATTCCCTTAAAGGTCAGGGAATATCTGAGAAATGTGGGCTGGCTGCAGAAACCTCTTTCCAGTGATCAGATAAAGATGGTTGAAAAGAGAACGGCCAGAAGGATGTCTATTAATGTAAAAATATGTCTTGCCCTTTTCACCGCCTGTATTGTAATCACTGCTGTGGTTGCCTATATGAGTCAGATGCTTTTTGTCTCCTATATGGAGGACCGATATATAAGTGAGGCCAGAGGAGTTTCGGAATTGGCAGCCAAGGCCATCGATCCGGACATGGTGGACGAGTTCATTGAAAAAGGAGATGATGCAAAGGGATACAAAAAAACAGAGGATCTCCTGTATGGCGTTAGTGAGGTCACTCCCAATGTGCAGAATGTCTTTGTATACAAGGTCTCGGAGGACGGATATACAGTGGTTTTTGACATCGACACGGATATTCTGAAGGGGGAGGATCCCGGTACACATGTGGATTTTGATGAGTCGGTTCTGCCTTATGTGGATAGTATGCTAAAGGGCCAAGAATTTTCCCCATATACAACAGATGACGTGAAAATCGGATATTATCTGACTTCCTTTTCCCCGGTTTATGATGCTCAGGGCAAGTGTGTGTGTTACGCGGGGGTGGATATTTCCAAGAGGGATCTGGATATCTATGAACAGCAGTTTATGGCCAGACTCATCTCTCTTTGCCTTGGTTTTGTGATTATGATAATGGCCGGAGGCATCTGGCTTTCCAAGTATCATATCATCTATCCGGTTAATACCCTTGTCAAGACGGTGGAGGGCTTTGGCTATGACGGCGAGGAGGCCAGAAAGCAGAATGTGGAGGATATTAGGGAGATAGGAATCCATACAGGGGATGAGATCGAGAACCTTTATTTTGCCTTTCTGCAGGCTACCGAAGAAAATATGATTAATTACAGTTATATGCTGCAGAATGCCAGGGATTTCGATGATGCCCAGTCCGGTCTTATTATTGTGCTGGCGGATTTGGTGGAAAACAGGGATGAATCAACAGGCGATCATATCAGAAAGACTGCGGCTTATACCGGGATTATCATGAAGAAGATGCGTGAAATGGGCTATTATAAGGAGGAGCTTACCGATAGTTTCATTACCAATGTGATAAAGTCCGCTCCGCTTCACGATGTGGGAAAGATCCGTATTCCCGATAATATATTGAATAAGCCGGGCAGGCTTACGGAGGAAGAGTTTGAGATTATGAAGAAGCACGCCGAGTACGGCGGCGAGGTGGTGGAACAGTGTATATTTATGCTGCCCAAGGCCCATTATCTGAGTGAGGCCAGAAAGATTGCGGAGTTCCATCATGAGAAATGGAATGGCAAGGGTTATCCCCATGGTCTCTCGGGCGAGGATATTCCGTTATCTGCCAGAATCATGGCGGTTGCAGATGTGTTTGATGCCCTGGTATCGCATCGCGTTTACAAACCTGCTTTTGACTTTGACGATGCCATGGATATTATTGAGAAGGATGCCGGATCCCACTTCGATCCCAAGGTGGCGGAGGCTTTCCTGGCCGCCCGGGAGGAGGTCAGGGAGACCGAGCTTAGTTTTAGGAACCGGGAAAGGGAGAATGAAGCATAGTAGTGCATTCCGGATGCAGGAGGAAAGATTTGATTAGAAATTAAAGAAGATACGATGGACCGGAGCCTGAGAAGGGGGCGGGAACCAACTACTCCATATGAAATGAAAAGAATAGGGAAATGTTGATTTCTTTGCGGGGGAGAGATGGAATGATATGATGATGTAGGCTTCAATATTTCTTCAATCCTTGCTTTCTATAATGAAGACAAAAATGTTTCACTGGAGGTGGTGGGTATAAAACTCTTATTGGCGGAAGATGAGAAGAGGATGGCGGATGCTCTTTGCGAACTATTTAGGCAGGAGGGCTATAAGGTGGACTGGGTACCGGATGGTCAGTCTGCCCTTTCCCTGCTGGAAGGAGGAACATACGACATTGCTGTTCTGGATGTAATGATGCCGAGGATGAACGGCTGTCTGGTGGCGTCCAATGCCAGAAAGGAGGGCATAACTACTCCTATTCTCATGCTTACTGCAAAGGGTGAGCTGGACGACAAGGTAACAGGTCTTGACAGCGGGGCGGATGATTATCTGACCAAGCCCTTCATGACAAAGGAACTGCTGGCAAGACTCCGTGCCCTTACGAGGAGAAATGCCGGATACCATGAGGATGTCTTGTCCTTTGGGGATATTACGCTTTCCCCATCCTCGGCTGAGCTCAAGTGCCGGACAACAGGTCAGGCGGTGAGGCTTTCGGAAAAGGAGTACCGGATCCTGGAATATATGATATCGAATAGCGGCCTGATATTGTCCAGGGAACAGCTTGCCGTAAAAATATGGGGTTATGAGAACGAGGCGGAATATAATAATGTGGAAGTTTATATGTCCTTTACTAGAAAGAAGCTGTCCTTTGTCGGGGCCGGGACGGAAATCAAAGCGGTGAGGGGAATGGGATATGAGTTGAGGTGTAAGGATGTTTAATAAAAGTAGAAGGAAGATTGTGCTTACTATCCTTGCTACTACAATTCTATTCCTCTTGGTTACACTGACCGCGATTTATATGACCAGCTATCAGTCCCTGAAAAACCAGGGTAAGGAGATGCTGGAGAGATATGCAGAGAGATATTCCCTTGAGGATAGGCCTGACGGCCGACCTCCGGCAGGTCCCGCTGATCTTTTCCGGAAGGATGAAGAAGGGATTCAGGAAGGTTCCTCCGAAAATAACATAAAGGAGCAAGGAGGAGCTCTGGAGGAGTCTTCTGTATCTGACCCAGAAGAGGATGAAGGATCCCTTCCGGAACAATTTGAAGGGACCACCGCATTGGGGCCGCAGGGAAATGAAGAGCCCCGGCCTGCCGACGGGGTACTCTATAAGCTTTCTTCTTTCTACTCGGTTGCCTATTCGGGCAGGCAGGAAATACTTGCCGTGGATACCGGCTGGGGCAAGATTCATACAGAGGAGGAGATAATCGGGCTGGCAGAGGGAATCCTAAAAGAGGGTAAGGAAGAGGGAAATTATGAGCATATGCTCTACCGGGTGGAAAAACGGGATGGGTATACCCTTGTGGCTTTCATGGACAATCTCCTGATGGAAGACAGTATGGGTAAGGTATTGGTTAATACCCTGATTGTAGGCCTAATCTCTGTCATCCTCTTTTTTGCGGCAGCGGTAATCCTGGCCAGGCATATTATTCGGCCCCTGGAAGAAAACGACTTGAAACAGAAGCAGTTCGTATCGGATGCAGGTCATGAATTAAAAACCCCCATATCGGTGATCAGCACCAATGCGGAGCTGCTCTATAGGCAAATCGGCGATAATCAATGGCTATCCAATATTAGTTATGAGAACGAGCGCATGGGAAATCTGGTAAAGGAGCTCCTCATGCTTTCCCGGGCAGAAAACAGTGCATTCATATTCGAATTACTTGACCTGTCCAAGCTTGTGCAGCAGGAGGTCCTGCCCTTCGAAAGCGTGGCCTTTGAGAACGGCCTTGAACTGGTAAGCCATATTTGTGAGGGAATTACCGTCAAGGGTAACCGGAGCCAGCTGGGGCAGCTGATTTCGATTCTCACCGATAATGCTATCAGCTATAACGAAGGGGGAAAGAGGGTCACGGTTTCCCTAAAGAAGAGACATAGGCAGGCCATCCTTTCGGTGGAGAATTTCGGCAGGGAAGTTCCTGTAGAAATGAGGGAACGGCTGTTTGACCGCTTCTATCGAAGTGATGAGTCCAGAGGAGAGAGCGAGGGTCATTTTGGACTGGGCCTTTCCATAGCAAGGGCTATAACAGACTCCCACCATGGGAAAATCAGCCTGGACTGTATGGATGGCAGGGTGGTTTTTACGGTCACACTGCTTATGGAAAAATTAAAATAACTTCAATCTAATTTCAATATACCTCCTGTATTATGATGAAAAATGAGAACAGGAGGTATTTCTATGCGAAATTACAAAAAGCTCATGGCACTTATGCTCAATTTCGTGCTTTGCTTTAATCTCTGTGCCTGTGCTTCCGGTTCGGGAAGCGGAAAAGCAGATTCTGCATCCGACCAGGCCAATAGTACGGCAGAGACCGGCAGCCCGGCAGCTGAAAAGGATGGCGGCAAGGCCGGGGATAGCGCTGAGGAAGCAGGGAGTGAAGCAGGGAGTGCTGACAAAACTGCAGAGGATGCAGGGAGTGCGGACAAGGCGGTAAATAAAACGACGGACATGACGGCAATTGAGGAAGCGCTTAATCTGGCAAATATGGATGCGGAATGGACATATAGCGATTCTGACAAGGCCTGGACCTTGTCCGTTGTGACAGCGGTGACAAAGCCTGAAATCGAGGATGAACAGGGGGTTTCTGTTTGCGTTCCCGGCTCCTATGTGAAGGGAATTGATACGGACGGTGACGGGACAGAGGATGAGACAAGCGGAACGGTAAAGGGGAAACTAGTAATAGACTATGATGCTTCTATTACCAGTACTAACGGTCAGATCTACACGGCGGCCACTGCACCGGTCATTATCAATACCGGAGCGGCCGGTTACAGTGAGCAGTCTAATCAGACCGCGGGAACCACATATGCCTCTGAGGGATTTATTAATGTAGCCTGCGGAAACAGGGGGAAGCAGAGCACCCTTGAGGACGGCACCTTTACGGGGGATGCCCCCTGCTGCCTGGTGGATCAGAAGAATGCGGTCCGCTTTGTGAAATATAATATTCTGCTTGGCAATCTGCCCGGCAGTGTTGACTACTTTGTTTCTACCGGCGGCTCAGGCGGCGGAGCCCATGCATCTATGCTGGCGGCCACATCGGACAATCCTGACTTCTACGATTATGAGATAGCGGCAGGGGCTGTGGGGGTCTATCAGGATTCTGACGGAAACTACATTACCAGTGTAACCCTTGATGGAAAAGAGGTAGATCTTTCCGACGGTATGTGGGGCTGCATGGCCTATAGCGCCATCACATCCCTTGCGGAAGCGGATATGGCTCTGGCATTTGAATATTATCTGGATCCCACCTATAGCTTTAATACGGATTTCCAGAAGCAGGTGGCAGAATATCTGGCCGCGGAATATATGGAATACATTAATGCCAAGAAGCTGAAGGTCAAGGAATCGGCGGTAGGATTTGACCTAAACGGTGACGGTGATACTGAGGATGAGATTGACCTTACCATTGAATATGATGCCGAAAAGCATGGGGATACCAATGGCTACTATGGCACTTATGTGGATCTCTATCTGGCGGAGCTGCAGCAGAGCCTGAATGACTATATTGCCCGCCTTGACTACGCTGAGGACTGGACCTGGTTTGATGCGGAGGGCAAAGCCCTTTCTGACAGCGAGGTCGCATCTATGACCACTGCTGACAGGGGACAGGCCTTTATTGAGGGACGATATGCAAAGGGCAGTACTGGCAGTTCAAATGCCATGGGCGGTCCCGGAGGCCCCGGAGGAAATGGGGGTCCCGGAGGGGACAATGCGGGCGGCCCTCCCGATATGAACGGAGGCCCCGAAGGAAATGGGGGTCCCGGAGGGGACAATGCAGGCGGCCCTCCCGATATGAACGGAGGTCCCGGAGGGGATAATGCGGGCAGCCCTCCCGATATGAACGGGGGTCCCGGAGGGGACAATGCGGGCGGCCCTCCCAATATGTCAGGAAATTCAGAGGGACAGACGGAAGAAGTCGGTACTCCTGATGCCGGAACTACCCAGTCTGCCAGCAGCAAGACGGATTCCTCTACCTATTCATCCTTTGAGGAAATGTTGGATTCCTATCAGGCAGATATAGCGGAGATTGAGGCAGGAGACGCCTATGGCAATAATATTGTGGAGCTCTATGACCCGACTAATTATATCGGGGCAGAGGGAACCAATAACCCCACATGGGCAAGAGTTCTGATGGGGGCGTCTGAGGGAGATATTTCCATGTTTAATTCGCTGAATATGCAGATTGCATGGCTGAATGCGGGTACAGATGCAGAGATTGAGTGGCAGTGGAACGGCGGCCACGTTCCCTCTGAAATCTTTGGAGATTCTCTTGCCCTCTATGTGGACACCATGTATGGCAAGCATGTGGACGGGGCGGTATCTGTCAGTAAGGCGGCGGCCAAGGGTCAGAGCGAGAACGGCACGGCAACAGAGGCGGACGGAAGCGATCTATCCGGCTGGGTGACCTATGACAGCGACAAGGGGGCGACATTTGCCCTTGCGGATGCGGCAAACTACCGTACCTCCGGCGCCAGCAAAGCCATTCCAGGATTTGATGTAATGGACTATGGCCAGGAAGACTATGTTTTCGGCAGTTCCACGGCAGATGCCAGACATTGGGACAGACATGTATTGGATGTATTTGAGGCGCATAAAGACGAATTAAGTGAATTATTCAATTAATTCAAGTCCATAAGGGTTTGCCAATGCGGCAACACAAGGCAGAACCCGGCGAAGGCCAATAGGGCAGGGGATTTTTCCCCTGCCCTATTGCTTTTTGTGTAGGCTAGGAGCCAAAGCCTCATGGGACGCTTGCGTCCCGATGAGGCCTTGGCGACAGCCCATCATCGAAGGCCCAAAGGGCCTGAGATGTGGGCGAGGCCGGAATCGAGTAGGGGGTCTTTCCCTACTCGATTGTAGGCTAGGAGCCAAAGTCTCGTCGGCGTGCCTGCACGAGCGCGAGACTTTGGCGACAGCCTATTATCGAAGACCCTCTGAGCCTGAGATGACGGGCGAGGCCGGAATCGAGGTATAGGCTTGCTCGGTTGTAGGCAGTGAGCAGGGACCTTTTCAATGTGTTTGCACTCTGACGGGATCCAGGCGGAGTCCAATCGGGTAGGGGATATATTCCGCTATTCGATTGGGGGATACATGGCATAAATGTCTTAGGCGGATAGCGGCAGAGGAATTTCAAAGAAGAGTGATTTGGGTCGGTGGGCATCATATAATTTCTTTATAGAATGGCTGAGGAATAATATTTTTAAGAACTCTAATATCTCCCTCTGTGTTATAATAGGACAGCTTTATGCGTATACGACCGGCCCTCGCGAAGCGAAGGGCGTGTCCCGCGCAAAGCGCGGGATTTCGGAATGCGGTTCCTTGCCGTATTCTAAAAGTCAAAAAATCAGGCGGAAGAGGTGAAGAGAGACAAAAGGAGAGAGAAAATGAAGGTTAAAAACACTTTTCCTGCGGACAATCAGAGTATCAGAGAGATAACAGAGTTTGTAAAGGAACATCTGGAGAAGGTTGGGGTTAAAAAGAGAGACGAGATAAAAGCGGTGCTAACTGCGGAGGAAGCTGCAGGCAGTCTCATCAGTCATAATGATGATAAGAATGATTCTGCAGGAATAATTTACGTTACTGTGAGGGCTATACTGGGCTATATTAGTATTGAGATGTGTGCAAAGGGAGTAGAATATACTCTTGAAAACAATATGGCATCCATCACACTTGATGATGCGGACGGCCCGGTCAATGATATTCAGGAATCCATCCGAAGGATTATCCTGAGTTCTATGACAGACAGCATAAAGTATAGTCATAGAGATGGTACTAATTATATCCGGATGACGGTTATCAAGTCAAAGCAGGCCTTTCTTTACAAGACCATTGGTGCCATGATTCTGGCGGTTATCGTGGGACTTTTGTGCGCATCTTCCCTGCCTGCTGATTTTAATACAACTGTAAATAGTATGGTTCTGGTACCGGTCAAGACTATGTACATGAATGCCCTGAAAATGATAGTATGTCCGGTGGTCTTTTTTTCCATTATTTCATGTATCGTACAGTTCTCCGATTTGTCTTCTCTTGGGCGAATAGGAGGGAAGATAATCGGGATGTATTTATTTACCACGGCTTTAGCCATAGGCATTGGTATCGGTATCTTCTATCTGATTCAGCCCGGGGATCCCTCTCTTGCCTCCTCTATGGTTGCGGATGCATCTAAGATCACATCACAGACCATGGACGTATCCATAAAGGATACAATAGTTGGGATTATTCCCTCGGATATTATCAACCCCTTCCTCAAAGCCAATATGCTGCAGCTGATTTTCATGGCTGTCATCTGTGGCGTCGCCACCAGTCTTTTGGGCAAATATTCAGAGGTTTTGATTGATTTCTTCAATGCATGCAATGACCTTTTCCTCAAGGTCACATCCCTGATTATTCGGGTAATGCCTCTTGCGGTCTTTTGTTCCATAATGTCTATGATGCTGACAATGGGCATCAATACCATCCTTTCGGTTTTGGGAATGATGGGTACCTTCCTCCTTGGCCTAATTGCAATCATGTTTGTCTACTGTCTGCTTATGACGATTATGGGCAAAATAAATCCCATTATTTTTGTGAAGAAATATGCTCCTTATATGCTGCAGGTCTTTTCCCTTGCCTCCTCAAATGCCTCTATACCGATTAATATGGAGGCCTGTGAGAAAAAGATAGGTATCAGCAGAAGGATTTTCTCCCTGTCCATTCCTCTGGGAGCCACACTTAATATGGACGGTACCTGTATTCATTTGTCTGTATTTGCCCTGGCCCTTGCAAAAATCTATGGGGTGGAAATAACCGGGGCGGCCATGTTATCCATGGTAATTTCCATATTTGTCCTATCTATGGGAGCACCCGGCATTCCCGGGGCCGGTCTTATCTGTCTGTCGGTCCTTCTCTCCCAGATGGGGGTACCGGTAGAGGCCGTGGGCCTGGTAATGGGAATCGATTCCCTTTGCGGAATGTTCCGCTGCATGAGTAACTGTCTCGGGGATGTGGCGGTTTCTACCATTGTGGCCAGAAGTGAGAAGGAACTGGACATGGAGGTATATAATAGTTAAGGCATTGTGATAGAGAGTGAGTTTAGTGATATATCAGGACTATTCCGGCAAGGATGGCGGGATAGCCTCTAAACTCGTGAGAATACGCCTTAATTATTCATATAATCAGTTGAATAAAAATATTAAATAATATAAGGAGAGGTTCAAAAATGGATATTGCATATTTACTTTGGTTTCAGGACTTCCGGAATAGTATAGGGGATGCCCTGACCCCTTTTATGCAATGGGTGTCGGATTTCGCGGTAGATTATCTGATTCTCTTTGCCATCTTTTACTACTGGAACTGCGAGAAAAGGGGAGGCTTGTACACCCTTGTATCCTATTATTTCAGTATTTTTATCACGCCCTTTATCAAGCTCACGGCCTGCATTTACAGGCCCTGGATCCGGGACAGCAGGATTGTTCCTGCCGGAGATGCCATCCGGACGGCGACCAGCTACTCTTTTCCCAGCGGCCATACCACAACAGCAGGGCCTCTTGCCGGCGGCCTTGCCATTAATACCTGGAAGGATAGAAGGACGAAGGGCCTGTCTGTTTTGTTTGTGCTTTTCATTCTCCTAACCATGATTTCCAGAAATTATCTGGGTGTCCATACTCCCCAGGATGTCTGTGTGGGGCTGCTAATTTCCATCCTGAGCCTATTTCTGACGGCGAAGCTCTTTAATTATCTGGACCGTCATCCCGAAAAGGAGAATATGCTGCTCATCTGCGGATTTATTATCTGCTGCCTGGGAATAGCCTATATCACCCTCAAGCCCTATCCCATGGACTATGATGCGGCAGGTAAATTGCTGGTGGATCCCCAGAAAATGATGGAAGACGGCTATGGTGATATGGGGAAGATGATGGGCTTCATCATTGCCCGTTTTGTGGAGAAGAATTGGATAGGATTTGAGCCCTTGAGAAATAAAAGTAAGAGCGCCATTCTTTGCGTCATTTTCCTGCTGCCCCTGATTCCAATGAAGGAGTATTTCAGACCGGTATTGGTGGGTGCTTTCGGCTCTCATTGGGGTAAGCTGTTCTTTTCCATTATCTATGCTTTCTATTATATTGCACTTATTCCCATGATCTTGAAGATTTTGGGCCGCAGAGAACAAAAGGCTTGAAAGGATGCCGGCGTTTCCTTAAAATGATACCTTGTAATTGAAAGCCTCTTCTTTTCGTAGAAAGTGGTCATGGATGATCGAGTAGGGGAGGAAAGCCCCCCTACTCGATTCCGGCCTCGCCCTCATCTCAGGCCCTTCGGGCCTTCGATGATGGGCTGTCGCCAAGGCCTCATCGGGACGCAAGCGTCCCATCAGGCTTTGGCTCCTAGCCTACAATCGAGTAGGGGAGGAAAGCCCCCCTACTCGATTTCGCACGCGAACATTCCGCACTTCGTGCTCCATGTTCTTACGACCGGCAAATGAATTTGCATGCAAGCATGCATTCGCTTGCCGGTCTTGTGCTACAAAAAGCGGGGTGGGAATAAATCCCGCCCCGCCCCTTATTAACCTAATCAAAGGCTTCTAAGTCTCAAATACCGAGACTTACTGTCTCTCCATGTAGCTAGTAAGACCACTGTTGGCATCCTCAGCATAGATGACATCATTGGTGGCATCGTAAGTAAACTCACCACCAGTTCCGCCTGCCTCGCTGAAATCAACTGTGATCTGGCTTCCATCAAACTCATAGGTGCCTTCAACACCGATACCGGCAATAGCTCCGACAACAGTTCCATCCTCATTGAAGGTATAGGTAGCATCCAGGCCAGAAGCATCAACGCCCTGAGTCTTTGCATACTCTTCCAGAGTGTAGGAATTTCCGTCTGCATCAGTGATGGTGGTCATAGCCCAGTCGCCAACAATAGCACTGGCATCAGCAGCCTCAGCAGACTCGCTGCCGTCCTCTTCCATAGCATCATCGATCATGCTGTCAATAGTATCGCCTTCTACAGCTCCTCTAGTATAATGAGAGCTCATTCCAGTAGCAGCATCCTCTGTTACAAGAACATCCAGGCTTGCATCATAGGTAAATGAACCAGTAGAACCACCGGCCCCAGTAAAATCGGTCTCCAGAGTCTCGCCGTCATAGGTATAGGTTCCCTCTACAGGAATTCCAGCCAGAGACATGGTGCAGGTGCCGTCATCATTGATGGTGAGAATGGACTGGACATTTCCCATATCAACACCCTGAGCCTTTGCATACTCTGCAAGAGTCTGCTCATTACCATCAGCATCAATGATGGTATCCAGTGTCCAGGAATCGATAATCTCAGCGCCCTGAACCTCTTCAGCAACCTCTGTCTCTTCCTCGGAAGCCTCTGTCTCTTCCTCAGCAACCTCTGTCTCTTCTTCGGTGGCCTCTTCACTTGCTGCTTCGCTTGCTGCTGCAGTGCTTGCTGCAGGCTTCTCCTCGGTCTTTCCACCGCCGCAGCCTACCATAGTAAAGGCAACTGCTGCAGTGAGACCTAACACTGTCGCCAACTTCTTCCAGTTTGTCATTTTCATAATCCTCCTCTAAAAATATTGCACTGGAGAGCTATCACAGTTAAAATTACCCTAGTTCAAGAGAATCTGTCCATACGGCTAGAACTCTGATAGCTCCTAGACGAAACCCTCACATATATAATTTATTATAGTATATAAGGTTTCGTTGTATTGGTACAATGCACATTATCCAAAAAACCGTCAGAATATAAAAGTACCG
Source organism: Lachnospiraceae bacterium (assembly GCA_024680595.1). GTDB lineage: Bacteria > Bacillota > Clostridia > Lachnospirales > Lachnospiraceae > NK4A144. The sequence goes on from JAILCB010000083.1 coordinate 19,591, forward strand.
TTTATGTCAAAAATGGCAAAATTGGTTCTTGACAAATTTAAGATACTTGTTCTTCCTTGTATTTCCGATAAACAGACACTTTTTTAAGATATCTTTAAGATTAACCGCCACAGAGGAAACCCCTATGTCTACAGTTGCAGTGATTGCTGAATTTAACCCCTTCCACAAAGGTCACGCCTACTTTCTCCGTCAAGCCAGACACCTTACCGGGGCCGCCTGCTGCCTTGCTATTATGAGCGGCGATTTCGTTCAAAGGGGAGCTCCGGCCATTTATGATATGCATATGCGGGGGGAAATGGCCCTGCGCAATGGTGCAGACCTAGTCTTGGAATTACCTGTCCGCTATGCCTGCTCCTCTGCAGAGAAGTTCGCCTCCGGCGCAGTCTTTCTCCTTAATAAGCTAGGAGTAGTTGATTATCTTGCCTTTGGGGCAGAATGTGACAGTCTTGAAAGCCTCTCGCGCATTGCAGATATTCTCTATGAAGAGCCTGAAAGCTATAGAAATATCCTAAAGGAATATCTACGCTCCGGCATGAGCTTTCCTGCGGCCCGGGAGGCGGCTATAAAGGCCTTTTTTCAGGAGGCCGGCCATGATGAGGCCGGCTCTCTTCCTGGTCTATTAGGGCAGCCTAATAATATTCTAGCTATTGAATATCTGAAGGCCCTGCGGTTATATGCCAGTCCCATTAAACCCCTTCTCATCCCCCGCTGCGGAGACTATCACTACAGTTTCCCCGGTATCAGAGAAGAATCGGATCCCTCACAGGTCAAGGACCCCTCCTTTCTCTCGGCTGAATCTATTAGAGTGCTCATGAAGGCTTCCTTTCAGGAGCCGAATCAATGGAAGGAAGCCCTGCCGGATTCTGTCTTTTCTATTATTACAGCAGAAAAATATGGGGCCTGCCTCATGGATGAGGATTTCTTTTCGGGAATTCTCCGGTATGTCCTTACCATGTCCGATATTCGGGATTTAAGTGAAATAGAAGGGATTTCCTCTGATTTGGCGGCCAGAATTATAGACAGGAGAAATGAATTCTCCTCTTTTTCTCAATTCACAGGATTACTAAAGAGCAAGGAGATTACCTATACAGCAATTTCCCGGGCCCTGATTCACCTAATCCTGCACCTCAAAAAGACAGACACCGTTAGGATACATCCTGCAAGGCCGGAAGCCCTTTCCAGTCCGGAAACACGCCCTCCTTCTGCCTATGTCCGCCTTTTAGGCCTGCGCAAAAGTTCTTCCTCCATCCTCCACGAGATTCGGAAAAGATCCTCTCTCACCCTAATATCCAAAGCGGCCCAGGCCCGGGGGCTGCTTTCCGAAAAAGACTACGCCTCCTTTCTGCAGGACATTCAGGCCGCCCATATTTATGAAGGACTCCTATCCCAAAAGACAGGTCTGCCCTTCCGGCATGAATTTACCAGGAAGATTGTTATTTTGGAATGAAGACAATATCTGCTATAATAACTTACGATTATTCAAATCCCGCTTTTGAGACACGGCCCAGAAACGTACCGTTTTTGAGACTCGGCGTAAGTCCCGCTTGTGAGACATGCTGCGGAAAAGTACCGTTTTTGAGACTCAGCGTAAGTCCCGCTTGTGAGACATAATGCAGAAAAGTCCCCCTTGTGAGACATGCTGTAGAAAAGCCCGCTTGTGAGACATGCTGCGGAAAAGACCCCCTTGTGAGGCTTGACGCAGAGTTCAGGTCGAGCCCTTATTAAATATATTAAAGGAGAATCATTTTGAATAAATCTACTGTGCTAGCAAAAATAAAGGAAAACCGTATCCCCCTGATCCTGTCCCTCATTCATTGGATAATTACTTTCTTTACAGATAGGATGGTCTTTACAGTTGCCCCTCTGTCTCAGCCCCTGCAGTACATTCCCTGCAAAATCCTGCTCCTCCTTCTGCTCTTTTTCTGCTGGAGGGCAATTCTAAAGCCCAGTGAGAACACAAAGAAAATCCTCAAATTCGCCTTGCTTTATTTTATTCCCATTATAGCGGTTCTAATTTTCAAGCTGCCGGAGGGATTCCTGAGTAATGACGAGAGCCTGATTTTTGCAGAAGCCTCCGCCCTTTCTAATTATACCTGGTTCTCCTATCTCACCACCTGGTACTATATTATCTGCATGATGCTAATCCCATCCTGGCTTGGCCCGATTCTAGTCAAGGTGGCTATCCAGGTATTGGTGGCAGGTTACTGTGTTTTCAGGCTTTCCTCCTATCTGGATTTCCGATATGGCAAATTCCTATACCTTCCCTTTCTCATACCCCCGGTTTTGGCTTACACTACCTCGGCCCACCGTATTCCTGTATATTTTCTTCTCTATATTTTTCTTATTTTCTCCCTCCTCATGGATAAAGTGGAGAAGAAAGCAATTTCCCTGTCAAAGCTATTTTGGCTGCTCCCTCTTGGAGCGGTTCTGACCCAGTGGAGGACAGAGGGAATCTATCTGGCTATCAGTCTTCCCATTCTCCTGCTCCTTTCCTACCAGGAGCTGAGGAAAAAGAAATCCTGCCTGCTTCTGATTCTCTTCTCTCTTCTGGCCCAATACATAGTTTCCGTTCCCCAGAACGGACTTTTGCCCAGCCGGATGGATGACAAGGCCAATAACCGTATGGCCCCTTTCTATGCCTACACGGTTACTAATATGTACAGAAATGGCCTAAATCTTGAGGAGAATGCCGAGGATTTGGAAAAAATCGACCGCTACCTAGACCTTTCTATAGTAGAGGACATTAATAGGGAACTGGGCGATATTAATTATGAGGATGTCCTAATCCTCTATTATCCGGGCTTCACAGGGGTCAGGGAAAATGCCACAGGCGAGGACTACCTGGCCTACACGGAAGGCTGCAAGAACTTATTTTTCAAGAATCCCGGGGTCTTCTTCAGAACCAGGATAGGCGCACTACACTATTCCGCCATGCCCTACCGCATTGAATGGACACAGGGTGGGGCAAAGGGGCTGGCCCTTTTCCTGGTAAGCATCGTGAAAACCCTTGCCTATTGCCTCTATCCGGCCCTCCTGCTGCTTGTAATTCTGGCCCTTTACTCTCTAATAAAAAGGCGCTGGTTCACCTTTTTCATGACAGGCGGCCTTTGCGGACACTTCCTGATAGTTTTTGTCCTGGCTCCCGCCTCCTATTTCAAGTATTATTTTCCAATCTATATGACCATGTATTTCTATCTGGCGCTTATCCTTATCTCTGCTGTCAGAAACCATTTCCACCCCGAGGAAAAGGTAAGTTTCCTGGTATGAGCGAATTGTCCGCCGGTCGGCTTTAGCCAACAAATTTCATCTCAAGTCCTTCGGACTTTCGATGATGGGCTGTCGCCAAGACCTCATCGGGACGCAAGCGTCCCATGAGGCTTTGGCTCCTAGCCTACAATCGAGCAGGGGAGGAAAGCCCCCTACTCGATTCTGGCTACGCCCACATCTCAAGTCCTTCGGACTTTCGATGATGGGCTGTCGCCAAGGCCTCATCGGGACGCAAGCGTCCCATGAGGCTTTGGCTCCTAGCCTACACAAAAATAAAGGGAAGACCTCTCATATCCGAGAATTCTTCCCTTTATTACTCATTAACAGACCACCCCTCGTGACCGGAGCTTTCCATATCTGACTCTATACCGGAATGACTGACCCTATATAAGTCTATTCGCCCAAGCCGCTCTCTATGGCGTTCACAAGGGTTTGCATGGCAAGCTCCTCGTCAGGCCCCTCACAGATAAGCTCTATCTCATCCCCACACTTCACACAGGCTCCCAAAACGCTCAATACACTCTTTGCATTGGCAGTATTTTCTCTAAAACGAAATGAAATGTGTGACTGAAATTCCATAGCCTCTTTACAGAGTATTCCTGCAGGACGCAGATGAAGTCCCGTTGGATTCTTGATTACAATATTTCTGCTAAGCATATTCCCTTTCCCCCGGTTTTTTCTCCTATTCTTTATGAGATAGGGAACTCTATCGGAAGTCCCTATCCCTATTATCCCAGCCCCCTGCTAAACGGGGCGTATCCCGCATATGCTGCGGAATTTACAATTCCTTACCCTATTCAATCAGACTCTAAATCAGCAATAGATATTCCCCACAAATAATGCAGGATTGGCAAATACAATTCTTTACCACATTCACCGGGTCATCCCGCTAATCCTTCAACTCCGGCTCTTTCCTTGACAAATAGATATTTTATGTCTACCAATATACTATAAAAATAGCATAATTACAAGGATAAATAGGTGTCTAATTCGTTTAATTCCACCAAATTCCCTGCCTTAGAAAACAGTCTTTTCAATTAATTCCGCAAGGGCTGCAGCATCCCGGTCTATGACTTCCTGATCCTTTCCCTCAATCATGACTCTGACCAGGGGCTCCGTTCCTGAGGGCCTGATTAATACCCTACCGTCGCCGGCATACTTATTCTCCAGGCCTTCAATAGCCTCTTTAATTTCAGGATAGTCCAAATAGGCATCCTTCTTGTGGTTGGGAATCTTGGCATTATAGAGGGCCTGGGGCAGGGTCTCCATGATAGAAGAGAGCTCCGACAGCTTCTTTCCGCTCATTTTCATCACCTCCAGAAGATGAAGGGCTGAGAGAAGACCGTCCCCGGTTGTATTTTCATCCAAAAAGATTATATGTCCTGACTGCTCTCCTCCCAGAGAAGCGCCTATTTCCTTCATATGCTCCAGCACATAACGGTCTCCCACCTTGGTCTGGTCGACCTTTATACCCTTTTCCCTGGCCATCAAAAGAAAGCCCAGATTCGTCATGACGGTAACGACAATGGTGTCCTTTTTGAGCTTTCCCCGCTCCTTCATATAATTCCCGATGATGGCCATGATTTCATCGCCGTTCACTACCCTGCCGTTCTCATCGGCAGCCAGCAGTCTGTCGGCATCCCCATCGAAAGCCAGCCCCAGATCCGCCCTTTCCATGACCACTCTGGCACAGAGCTCCTCCATATGAGTGGAGCCGCAGTTACTATTGATATTGGTGCCATCCGGATTATTATGAAGGGCAATGACATTGGCCCCCAGCTCCTGCAGGGTTTCCACAGATGTCTGATAAGCCGCGCCCTCCGCACAGTCCACCACTATCTTTAAGCCATCCAGACTGGTATCGATTTGACGCATAGAATGATTAATATACTCTTCCCGGGCATCTCTCCTATATTTGATTTTTCCAACTCTGGAGCCTGTGGGCTGTGGCAGACCCCGGTTTCCCTCTTTCACATGGGCCTCAATCCTGTCCTCAATCTCATCCGAAAGCTTATAGCCGTCTCCATTAAAGAATTTGATTCCATTAAACTCCACGGGATTATGGGATGCAGAAATGACTACGCCTGCATCGACCTTATATTTTCTGGTAAGATAAGCGATTGCAGGCGTAGGCAATACCCCCACATAAACCGCATTTGCGCCCACAGAACATATTCCCGCCATCAAAGCATTTGCCAGCATATCTCCGGAAATTCGGGTATCACATCCAACCATGATGGTAGGACGATAGGAATGCTCCTCCGTCAGGACATATGCCCCCGCAGCGCCAAGCTGCATTGCAAGCAGGGGAGTGAGCTCTGTATTTGCCACCCCCCTTACTCCATCTGTCCCAAATAATCTTGCCATATAACCTCCTAAATTATTCAAATTTCGCTCGCGAGACCTGGTGGAGAATTCAGGTCAGCGCCAGCTGACATCTTCCAAACCGAATCCCTGCGGTTTCGGCTCCGCTAGGAGCGGTGCAAAACCAGTGTCCTCCCCTCCTTCTGCAGTCTCGCGGAGCCTATATCTCAGCGGAAGACTGGACTTGCACCCGCCGTTGCTCACTGTCCCAACACCGCATGAGTTTCGCAGGGCGTTTATCTCAGCGGAAGATTGTACCCTGCCCCTTTATAGGGCAGGATTTGCCTTCCCAAAACACTAGTTATTTGTTATCGCCCCAAATCCGGCACTTTTTCTGGTAGAGCTTTTGGCATTCACAATATTGTTGCTGGTGCTATCATTATTATCTTCTGAATCTTCCTCTTCCGGCTTTCTATTTCCCGATGCGGAGTCACCTGCCAGGCCTTCATTATCCGGCTTCTGCCCCATACTCTCATCTCCGACATCAGGATTCCTGACAGAGCTTTTCTCACCGTCAGAACTCTTGTCTTCTCCGGCCTTCTCCTCCTCAGAAGAGCTTTCTCCTTCTGCCACCTCCGTGTCGTCCTCCCTATTGGCGGAATCCCCTTCATTGTCCGGGCTAGCGCTATTAAAGGTGCCTCCGGTCATATCCACATTGCCCTCATCCATTCCGGGCACCGCAACCTGCAACAGGATATGTACAGTCCCGGTTCCCGTCTGCTCCACCCCTTCGGGCAGATCCAGGGTCACCGGAACCTCATATACATTAGGAATTATGGTTCCGTTCTCACCGGCCTGAATAACACTCAAATCAGCTATTCCAGTGATTCCAACGGGATCGATGGCTTCTATGTCCTTACTCAGCCCCCGCACTTCAATGGTAACCGGCTCCTGGGTATCCTGCACGGTGGCCACCATGCCCTCAGGCACATTCCCTGCCGCTATATTCTGCAGGGGTATGGCAAGTTCTCTGCTTGAATGCGGTTCCACATATACGGTGATTACTGCCTCGGACTCAGTCTCCGGATAGACCAGGGAGACCCCATCCGGCAGATAAGAGGTTAAATTCACGGTTTTGGATACGGAATCCGTCACACCCTCAAGGCTCACCAAATCCGAAGGAATGGATATAGCGCTAATATTCTTTAGGATGCTATCGGGAGCCGTGATGGAGATGGAGGCAGGACTAATCTCCGTCTGCCCGGTTGCCCCAAATCCCTGGGCCGGCACACCCGAAACCCCATAGTGAAGAGGAACCTCCTTAATTGCCCATATCTCCGCAGAAACATAGGTCTGAGTGATGGAAAGGGTCAGGGTAGAAGTATCTACACTTTCACCATTCTCATCTAGAAGGATTATATTTTCAGTCGAATGTATTTCTCCACTCATTCCGGACACATTGATGCGTGCCACTGCGTTCTCTATCCTAGAAACAATAGATGCGGGTCCTTTGACCTGTACCACATTATCCCGAATAGTGGATTTTCCAACAATATATCCCTCTGCAGGATCCCCTACGGTCTCTGCGTGAATCTTGCAATAAATCTTTTCTAAATCCTCCACAAAAACAGTAGCATACTCCTGTCTGGGATATACACTCTGAATTCGATCTGCATACCTGGTTGCCTTCACCTCAATGGGAACCTGATTGCCGCTCAGTTTCGCCATATCTATGCTGGCCTTGAAATTATCCCTGGAAAGATCCGATAATACAGACCGTTCTGCCCGGACGCTTACAGTCACCGTCTTACTGGAATCCGACAGTTCGAAAGCCTTGCCTTCCTTCTCCATGAGATCCGCGTTCTCCACCGTAATGGGAACGGATGCAAAGGGCAGGGTCATGACAGGATTGTCGATACTGACAACCCCGACCCAGAGCAGGAAAGCTAAGAGTAAAGACAGTATTTTCAATCCCAGATTTCCGGTCAGTTTTTTCAAAATCCCCTTCAATCTGCTCATGATTTTTCACCGCCTTTTCCCTTCCAGAAGAGAAATCTGCGTTCCTCGACGGTTTTATTCTGGAGTCTGGTCATATGCTCCCTCAAAAAATCCGCCTCCACATTTCGGAAAAGCTCCCCCTCATAGGCCACGGAAACATAGCCTGTTTCCTCGGAAACAATTATGGTAAGCGAATCAGTCACCTCTGAAATACCCAGTCCGGCTCTGTGTCTTGTCCCCAATTCCTTGGAAATGGACATGTTATCGGAAAGAGGGAGATAGCAGGTTGCGGATGTCACCCGATTTCCCTTTACAATGATAGCCCCATCGTGGAGAGGTGTATTATGTTCAAAAATATTAATCAGCAATTGGCTGGAGACAATGGAATCCAGCTCAATTCCTGTCCTTTCATAATCCGTCAGGGGATCATTCTGGGCAATGACAATGAGCGCACCGGTCCTTACCCGCCCCATGGAATAACTGGCGCGGATAATCTCACTCATTGTACGATCCGAGAAACGTTCCTCGTAACTCTGGGAATTAAAAGAAAGAAAAGAATGCAGAATGTTTTTTCTGCCCAAGACATCCAAGGCACGGCGGAGTTCGGGCTGAAATATAACAACCATGGCCATGATAGCCACGTTCAGGGCATTTCGCACAATCCATATGATGGTATTCATCTGGAAGATGTAAGCCATAATAATGAACAGCGCAATAACAACGATCCCTCTTAGGAGGGACCAGGCTTTGGTATTCTTGATCCAAACCATCACCTCATAGATCAGGACTGTGATAATCAAGATCTCCACATAATCCGTGACCACCATCCGGGGGATGGAATCAAAAGAAATTATCTTTTTTAAATTTTCGATAAAAGGCTCGAATCCCATCATTAGTTTATTTATATTATTATTCGTGTCCTAATGGATCACGGAAATGTGCTCTATTACAGCCGGTTTCCCGACCCTGTCGTTGGAGATTTGGAGCCGGACTGACCCGTTCCTGTAGCAGGATTGGAAGAACCCGCTCCACGCCGTACAGTTCTCCCCTTTCTGTCAAAGGTAGCATACTCGCTTCCCGTACCCCTCAGAGAGTAACTGCTGGGCCTGTTTCCTATATTTTTTCCGGCTGCGCTCTCCGTACCCCGTCCATCATTTCTTCCTGTTAAGAATCCCGGACGAGTCCCGCTGCCCCTATCTGTAGATGTACCGGCCCTGTTTCTGGCAGACGTCCCGGAAGTCCTCTCTGTACCGCTCTTTCCAAAAAGATCTCTTCTACTGTCATAATTTCGAGAAGATGAAGAGGCCGTCTTTTCCTCAAGAGAGGCTAATCCCGCCCCCATATTACGGGACCGGTATCCTCCTGAGTTCTTCCTGTCAGATGCCCCTGACCCGGAGCCCTGTTTACCGTTACCGGAAGAGCCATGCAAAGAGGATTCCCCCTTGAGAGCATCCTTCCGGCTTAGCACATCCAAATCCCCTGTTTTTCTGGAAAAATTAGGGGCTATCCTGCTCTTCCTGTTACCGGATCCACTTACTCCGCCTGTTCCCTCTTTTGGAGGATTCTTCCCTTTTCTATCCACGGGAGACCTGGGCTCCACTATCTGCTTCACCGTCTTTTCCTCAGCCGCGACGGTCAGCTTGGGCACAGCCTTCACATAGAAATAATACTCATCATCCTCAAATTGCAGATACTCCGTTCTGGAATAGTCTACAGAGAATATGAAGAATTCCATTCCGATAGCAATCAATAGGGAGAATAGGGTTCCAAAAATAACGCCCACTATTGACAAATTCAGGTCATACTTCAAATCACCCACCAGGATGATTACGATATTTACGAGTGCTCCTGCCGATAGGGCAATAATTCTACTATAATTAAGAGAAAGCCGCCTCAAAAGGCAGATCACAACCACTGTCACGGCAAAAGCCAAAGCCATTACCCGCATGGTCTGGTTCTCCAGAATTCCATTCAAAATACCCCTAACCTCCGGAATCATGGCTTCCAGCTCCACATCGGAGAAGGATGAACTATTAACCATGACAAAATCCAGGGTATAATGCACAATCACGCCACATACCACTGAGACAACGGAAAAAATATTCCCCTTAATTCCCAGGCATAAGGGCACTGCATAGGGTATATGCATCAGGAAAGCTAAAGGAGTCAGAAGTACTCCTATTCCATCCTTTGGTGCAAATCGGAAATATAGAAAAAAAAGTAGTATAAATAGCAGCAGAATCACTGCCGCACATATCAAGGACAGCTTATAGATGTGCAGTACCGTAAACATGGCGGCAATTACCAGAATCGCATTTACCGGTAGAATCGAATTAATAAAAGCCACCATAATCATCAGTACCGGATTCTTCAGCTGATCCATATATCCGATATTATGATTAATAAGAAGATATGTGATGAGGGCCAGCAGAAATTTCAGGGCAGGGGTAATGTAGAGCTCATACTTCCCGTATAACTGCTTGAGCTGGTCCCTCATCATTAATATATTGGTCATCGCGTCTGTCTTTCATTCATGGCACTTAGACGTTTTAAGGCCTGATGGTAAATCCGCACGTGCTTTTTCGCCTGAGTATAACGGTAGGAATAAAGAACATAGGCGAAAACCACATACAAAATCAAAACTACGAGATATATATTTACGAAACGCCGGGCTATACTCACAAAATCTGTCTGATAGAATTCCTCTATAAGTGTCTCAAATTGACAAAATAGCCATACGCCAACAACGAGAAGAAATGATAATGTCACCCCCACCGCAGTCTTCAGCATATTCAGTCCTACATAGTCACTGCGGAAGTACTGGGTAATGGGGATCATCTTCTCCCCTTCATTGGCCTCAAAAGAGGCCATTCTGGTCATTAATTTAATCTTTTCTTCATCAATCATAGCCATTCAACCGTTTATTGAATCCTAGCGGAGGAATCTCATCTTGGGGCTAGCCTTGCCATCATCCTTCTTCTTCGGTGCCGGAGCGGCAGGCTTCTGAATAGAATCTCCCAATCTCTTTCCCATTTCCGTCCTGCAGGCATCACAGAAACGACCCGTTAGAATAGGCTTCCCACAATTCTCACATACCATGCCGGATCCCTCTGCCGTGGAGAATACCAGCCTCTCCTCGCGGACCCACTGTTTAATCTGACCGGGTTCCACCTCGCAGGCCTCTGCAGTCTGATGAAGAGTTACTCCGGGATTAGAATTAATGAATTCCTTGACCTTCTGGAACTCCTCTTCCTGCTTTTCACTACATGCGGGACAAATGGCGGGGCCAGAAATATAATTAAAAATCTTCCCGCACTTCCTGCAATTCTTAATATTCATGTCCATCCTCCTTCATTCTTCCGGACCCCCGGAGTGTGATAAATGACCGGTTCAATGATTACTATCCAGACCGTTTCTTTACTTCCTCAAAGCCTTTGCCTTAAAAGAAGAGAGCCCTAGCTCAGTAGACTATATCGGCACTCCGGAACAGAGGGTCAGGGCATAAACCCCTTTCACACCGGCCTCCTTTAATACGTCCGCCGCCTCATCCATAGTACATCCACTGGTATAGATATCATCCACCAAAATAACATTAGTTAATTCTACAACATTTTGACTTATCTTAAAAGCCCTTTTCAAATTTTTCCGTCGTTCCGCCAGACTAAGGGTTTTCTGGGGCCGGGTGGCCCTGACCCTGGTCAGGAGATGGGGATATACCGGAATCCCTACTCTATCCCCTATTGCCCGGGCCAGTACTTCCGCCTGGTTAAACCCCCTGTCCCTCTGCTTTTTCTTGTACAGGGGAATCGGTACCAGTGCATCTGCCCGGAAAGAGGAAAGATCTCTCCCTAGTTTGTCTGCAATTTCCCGGGAATAATAGTCGGCATATTCCCGCCTGCCCTTATATTTGAAACGAAATATGGAGCCTTGCATTGTATCATTATAGAGAAAAGCAGAAAAACCCCTATCAAAGGAATGTCTAATCTTCCTGCAGTCCCTGCAATATTCCGCTGTCTCATCCCGAAGCATTTTCCCGCATTTCCTGCATCTGGGCTCCCGGACCGGCAGAATTCTCTTTTCGCATTCAGGGCAGACCAGGTCGCCCCCAAAGGGCAGTATTCCGTCGCAGACAGGGCAGCGTCTGGGATAGAGAATATCCAGCAGGGTTTTCCATATTTTCTTTATCCGCCTAAGCACGCCGGTCATACTATCCTTCCTATCCATAATCTATTAGAGCAACCCCAATTTAGAAAAAACCACCCGGGCATCCTCTCTTCCCCGCCCTTATCTTTTTGAAATAAGCCCTTTCCTCCAAGGTCAGGACCAATTAATTATTCCCATCACTTTTACCCGGGAACAGGTTCCTTTCCTCGGGACCAGGTCCTTTCCGTCAAGACCAGAGCCGATTAATTATTCCCAACACTTTTACCCGGGAACAGGTCCTTTCCGTCAAGACCAGAGCCTGTTAATATTCCTCTGTCTCCCTGTCTTCCGGCATAATTCCCCCGCATAATTCCTTTAATTTGTCCGAGAGGCCGGTATATCGCTTCTGCTCCGTGGTATTTCCCACCATTTGATATACCGTATTCCTGCTCCCTATGATTGTCACGCATTTTTTGGCCCGTGTGATTCCGGTATAGAGCAGGTTCCGGTTCATGAGCAATTCCGGACCTGTCAGGAGAGGCATGACCACGGCAGGATACTCACTTCCCTGGGATTTATGAATGGTAATGGCATAGGCCAAATCCAAGTCCGACAGTTCTCCGGTTCCGTAAATAGACTCTCTGCCGTCATCAAACTGCACCCTTACACTTGCCCCCTCCGGATTTATGGAGACCACCACACCCAGATCTCCATTAAAGACCCCGGTTCCGCTGACCCTGAGGGGATCTCCCGGCACAGTCTGTTCCCATTCCTGACGATAATTATTGCGGATCTGCATGATCTTGTCGCCTTCCCGCAATATACCCTTTTTGAAACTGATTTCCCTTTTCCCCTTAGAAGAAGGGTTTAGGGCCGCCTGCAGCTTTTCATTTAAGGAATCCACTCCCAACGTACCCTTACGCATTGGCGTCAAAACCTGTATTTCATAGGGTGTTGCCTTCACATAGGGCGGCAGCTTCTTGGATACGAGATAAATAATCCCCTCTATTATCTCCTCCGCATTGGCCCGGTTTAGGAAAAAGAAGTCCCTGCTCTTATTGTCCAGCCTCAGACCGGTCCCCTGCAATACCGCATGGGCGTTCATTACAATATCGCTTTCCTCGGCCTGCCGGAATATTTTCTTTAGGGAAACCATATGAAAACAGGCTGATTGAATCAAATCCTTTAAGACGCTTCCGGGGCCTACGCTGGGCAGCTGATGGGAATCTCCCACCATGACCAGCTTTGTGCCCGCCTGAATGGCAGACAGAAGAGAATAAAATAGACGTATATCAACCATAGACATTTCATCCACAATGACCACATCTGTCTCCAGGGGGTTTTCTGAATTCCTGCCGAATGCCATAGATCCGCCGGAATCGCTCTCGGCCGAATTTTCATCATCTATGGCTTCCCCGGATACCTCCAGCATACGGTGAATGGTTCTGGCTTCCATTCCGGCCGATTCCGACATCCTCTTAGCCGCCCTGCCCGTAGGGGCGGAAAGCATGACGTCCATGCCCTTTGAAAGGAAATATTGGAGCAGCACCCGGATAGTGGTGGTCTTTCCTGTCCCGGGTCCTCCCGTCATCAAAAAGATACCATGACGAATGGCCCCCACTACCGCCTCCCTCTGGGCCTCATCCAGGGAAAGGTCCGAGGAAAGCTCTATTTGACGGATATCGGAAAGCGCCTCCTCTTCAGACACATTCTCCTCCAAATCCAGATCTCTGAGCATTCTGGCGCACTGGGACTCCATACGATAGAAATTTGCCGGATAAATCCGTATTTCCTCCCCCTTTTGCTTGCGGATAACCCGCCTCTCCATGCATAGATTATCTAGCTGGGACTTTACATCCGCCTCTTCCACTGTCAAAAGAGCCGCGGCCTTGCCCAGAAACTCCTCTTCCGGCAGATAGACATTCCCGTCATTGAGGCTCAGGCTCAGACAATATAGTATGCCGGACCGGATACGGTAATCAGAATGTCTTTCAATACCCGCTTTCTGGGCAATTTCATCGGCAGTTCTGAATCCTACCCCTCTGACCTCCTCTGTCATTCGGTAGGGATTCTCAGAAATAACCGTATAGAGCCGCTCGCCATAGCACTTATAGATCCTTACTCCCAATACATTGCCGATTCCATATTTCTGCAGGAATAATATGGCTCTGCGCATACCTGCCTTGGCGGCAAACTCCTCCCCGATTTCACCTGCCTTTTTCAGGCTGATGCCCTTGACCTCCTGAAGCCGTTCTGGCTCCTCACCCATGATTCGGAAGGTATCTTCTCCAAACTTCTTGACGATTCTTTCTGCCAGACCCGCCCTTATCCCCTTGATTACGCCAGAGGATAGATATTTCAGTATTGAGTCCTTGCTGTCCGGCTCACTTATCTGATAAGAATTCATGCGAAACTGTCGGCCGTAGGATGAATGATTGAAAAATTCACCCTCCGCCTGTATCCTTTCGCCACCGTCAACCATGTGAAAGAAACCTGTCATGGTCACTTCACCCTCCTGGGTGGACAAGACAAGTACCGTATATCCGTTATCGGGATTCCTATATATGATATGATCTACAAAACCCTGGATTGAAATCAAGACGTGAACCCACAGAAATCAATGATTAATATGCCGCCATATTTGTCGGAGGCCGTATCCGCCGTGGAAAAGGCCTCCGAACCATGATTATTCTCTATGTTTAAGTATCTCGACCGAGACCTGATGAAACAGGCCGGACTATTCCTGAAGAAAAGCCGCCTATACGAGAGCCTCTTCATCAGTGGACTCTTCTGTATCCGCCCCGGTCTCCGTCTCAGAAACGGTATCAGCCTTCACGGCCGCAGCCTTGGCCGCTTCCGCCGCATCCACTTCCTCAATGGTCTTGCCCTGATTGAGCTTCATCTGCTCATACATCATCTTGGCCAGGCCGAATTCCTGCTGATTGGTGGCCATAGTAGCGACTTCCTTAGCCATATTATCCTCATAGTAGCTGCGAAGAGTGGAATTGGCCACAGAAGTATCCGTTTCGTTCTTCATAATGGTCTTCTGGGCGCCCTTGAAAATCTGCTCCACAAAATATTGCTCAAACTGCTTACAGGCATCCATGAGCTCCTCATCCGTGGAATTCTCATAATCAGACTTGATGGCCTTTGTCCGCTGGGAATCCAGCGCATTCTGGGCGACCTGAGTCGTATATCCTGCCGAAATCGAAGTAATATCCATCCTGCCCTCCTCTATCAGGTAGAGTTAACCCTACCCCTTTTGGCTTATCCCACATCTCTGACCCGCCGACCTTCGATGATGGGATGCACCCTGTGCCTCATCGGGACACCGGCGTCCTATGAGGCTTTGGCTCCTAGCCCATACAAAGTCCTATCAGCTCTTCAGCTGATTAGCGATCTGAAGCATTTCATCCGAAGTGGTAATGGCCTTGGAATTGGATTCATAGGCCCTCTGAGCGATAATCAGATTTACCATTTCCTCTGCTATCTGTACATTGGATCCCTCCAGATAGCCCTGGCGGATACTGGACTTCTCCACATTATTATTGGTAGCCTCATTCATAGCATCTCCGGAGGAGGCTGTGGTATGGTAAAGGCTGTCACCCACCTTGTCCAGACCCTTGGCATTCTGGAACTGCCAGAGACCGATGGTCATTCCCACAGGCTGGGCATTTCCGTCTGCGTCGGGATACATAATCATTCCGTCATCCCCGATCTGAATCCTGTCCGCAATGTAATTTCCGCCCAGATTTATGGGCTGGCCATTGGTATTGAGAACCCGTAATCCGTCGGTGGTGGTCAGGCTCAGGCCTCCTGTAGTATTGAGGGCCCAGACAAAATCACCATTTCTGGTATAATAGGTGTCCCCGTCCTCGCCCTGAATTCCGAAAAAGCCCTTTCCGGAAATGGCGCAGGAGGAAGGATTCTCTGAATCAAGGAAAGCCCCCTGGGCAAATTCTGAGGTGATGGAGGCTGTACGCACACCCAATCCCACCTGGGCTCCAATGGGTTTTCTGACGCCATTGGCTGTTGTGGTTTTATTCTGAACTGTCTGATAGAGGAGGGATTTGAATTCATTTACCTCCATCTTGTAACCTGTCGTATTAACGTTTGCCAGGTTATTAGCTATCGTATCCACATTCTGCTGCTGCGCGATCATTCCGGATGCCGCGGACCATAACGAACGTACCATAATATTCCTTTCTGCCGCCCCCTGCGGCACTGACTAAATAAGCTCTCCCTTTAGGACTCCGGGGTTAATATATTCTATGTCAGCCTGCCCAAATCATTGGCGGCTATCTGCAATGTGCTGTCTATGGTGGTAATCATCCTCTGATTGGATTCATACTGCCTCTGCACCGCAATCATATTAACCATTTCCTCTACGACGCTGACATTAGACTGCTCCAGATATCCTGAAAGTACCTGGGTGTTAGCGTCCTGCTCCGTAGCGCCCTCCACCGTTACAAACTCATTCTCGCCATATTTCTCTAGGTAATTGTAATCCTCGAAGTCCGTTATTCCGAGATTTGCAACCAGAATATCATTCTGATGAATCTCTCCCAGCCGGTTGATTTCCGCATCCAACAGGGGGTTGAGGACAATGTGCTGGCCATCTGCATCCAGGACGAAGTCTCCGTCCTTTGTAACCAGCTCACCCGCCTCGTTTAAGGTAAAGGAACCGTCCCTGGTATACTTGACCTCTGCTTCCCCGGTTTCCTTATTGGCGAATTCTACCCGAAAGAAACCCTGGTCAGTTAGTGCCAAATCAAAGGTATTATCTGTCTGATGAAGACCGCCTACCGTGAAATCCCGGTATGTTTCTCCTATTCTGACTCCGGGATTCAGGACACCCTCTCTCTTTGCCAGATAGAATTCAGACCGATCCTTTATATTATATGCGAGAATGTCATTGAAGGACTGGGAGGTGGCCCCTTCCTTCTTGAAACCGGTGGTGTCTACATTGGCCAAATTATTGGTCAGTGCATCCATCCGCCGCTGCTCATTGATCATACCCGTATAGGCGGTATAAAGTCCTTTTACCATCTTCTATACCCTTTCTAATACCTTTGCTTTCCCTATCAGGACTAGGACAGGACTCTTTTGACGACCTGAAATAGCCCTTAGACGGACTTTCAAATACTTTATCGGCAGTTAAGTTCTATTCCAAAAGACCTTTTATGCAATTTACCGCTATATTTTTACTCTCTCCGTGCCCCTAGTTCCGCTAACCCCCATGTCTATGGAGGATTATAGGCTTCTATAATAAAGGTAAGGCTTACGGGGCAGGCTCCTTTTAATCACGGCTTTGCAAGGCCTCCGATAATACTTTTAGGATAAATCGTCCCGATAACCTGCCAGGAATTCTACATATTTTCCGGTTCCTACGGCCACGGCAGTCATGGGATCCTCGGCCGTCATGGTATTGATGCCGGTCCTGTCCGCAATGAGCTCCTCTAATCCGCGCAGGAGACTGCCGCCCCCGGTCAGGACAATTCCTCTGTCCGCAATGTCGGCTGCCAATTCCGGAGGGGTCTTTTCCAGCACTCCGTGAATGGCTTCTACAATCTGAGAAGTGGTCTCTCTCAAGGCATCCTCCGTCTCCTCACTGGACACCTTCACAGTCTTAGGCAGTCCTGTCACCAGATCCCGGCCCCTGATATCCATGAAATCGGGCTGGGCCCGCTTGAAGGCAGAGCCAATCTTTATCTTCAAATCCTCAGCAGACCGCTCTCCAATTAAAAGCTTGTGCTTTTTCCTCATATACCGGACAATGGCCTCGTCGAAATCATCCCCCGCAATCTTAATAGAGGTAGAAACCACCGTTCCGCCCAGGGAAATGACTGCAATATCAGACGTTCCACCGCCAATATCTACTATCATATTGCCGCAGGGCTTTGAAATGTCGATTCCGGCTCCAATGGCAGCTGCAATAGGCTCCTCAATAATGGAAACATCCCTTGCCCCGGCCTGATAAGCCGCATCCTCCACAGCCTTCTGCTCCACCTCTGTAACTCCGCTGGGAACACAGACACTGATTCTTGGTTTCCTGAAAGTCTTCTTTCCCACAGCCTTCTGAATGAAATACTTCAGCATCTTTTCCGTAACGGTATAGTCAGAAATAACGCCCTGGCGGAGGGGCCTTACCGCCACAATATTCCCGGGAGTACGGCCCAGCATCAGCCTGGCATCCTCTCCTATAGCCTTGATTCGATTGGTGTCCCTGTCAAAAGCCACCACGGAGGGCTCCTTTAGAACCACACCCTTGCCTCTAATATATACTAAAATACTGGCTGTACCCAGATCGATTCCAATGTCAGTAGCGACCATTCGTTAAATTCCCCTTTCGTCATATAACACCAAAAGAGATAGAAACCCTTTGGAAAAGAGTAATGATTACTATCAAATAATCATTATCCCCACTAAACTATGCTCTAATAAAGTGATTGAAGTATCCCGCCAAAAGCGGGATACTCAAACACGCACTTACCCATTAAAAAGGTCATACAAAGTTATTATAACCGAATTAGCCGCTTTTACAATAAAGATTTTATGAAAATTCCATGGAAATTATGGAAATCACATCTCTTTTGCCTGATTAACATTTTGGAGTATGTGATTCCACATCATAATACCTACATTCTCACCCCTCATCCTCCGGTCCCGCGCCCTTGATTCCTGCCAGAACCCTCTTGACATAGTAGCCGGTATAGGAGTTTTCACTCTTTGCCAGCTCCTCCGGTGTGCCCTTTGCCACCACAGTACCGCCGCCGTCACCGCCCTCAGGACCCATATCGATGATATAATCCCCGCACTTGATGACGTCCAGGTTGTGCTCTATGACAACCACCGTATTGCCGCTGTCGGAAAGCCTCCTCAATATCTCCACCAGTTTTCTCACATCCTCAAAATGCAGGCCGGTGGTGGGTTCGTCCAGAATATAGATGGTTTTGCCCGTCCCCCTCTTGGAAAGCTCTGTGGCCAGCTTGATTCTCTGGGCCTCTCCTCCGGATAATTCCGTGGAAGGCTGTCCCAGCTTGATGTAGCCCAGACCCACATCATAGAGTGTCTGGATCTTCCGCCGGATGGACTCCACATTCTCAAAGAACTTCAAGGCCTCTTCCACCGTCATATCCAGCACTTCATATATGGTCTTGCCCTTATAATGTACCTCCAGGGTTTCCCGATTATAGCGTTTGCCGTGGCAGACCTCGCAGGGCACATAGACATCCGGAAGGAAATGCATTTCGATCTTGATGATCCCGTCTCCGGCGCAGGCCTCGCACCGTCCTCCTTTCACATTAAAGGAGAACCGTCCTTTCTTGTAGCCCCGCTCCTTGGCCTCCACTGTGGCCGCAAAGAGATCCCTTATTAAATCAAAAACTCCTGTATAGGTTGCCGGATTGGAACGGGGGGTACGGCCAATGGGAGACTGATCGATATTAATGACCTTGTCTAACTGGTCAACTCCCTTAATTCCTGTATGCTTTCCGGCCACCGTCAGGGCCCGGTTTAGGGTATGGGCCAGGCTTTTATAGAGAATCTCATTGATTAATGAAGATTTGCCGGACCCGGAAACCCCGGTTACCACCGTCATGATACCAAGAGGAATCTTTACGTTGATATTCTTCAGATTATTTTCCCTGGCGCCGCGGATCTCCAGCCAGCCCGTAGGCTGCCTGCGCTCCCTGGGAATAGGGATGGACAGCTCTCCTGACAGGTATTTACCGGTTATGGAGTCAGGGCTCTTCATTAAATCCTCTACCCTTCCCTGGGCCACCACTCTTCCTCCGTGAAGGCCGGCCCCGGGTCCGATATCCACCACCTCATCCGCCGCAAACATGGTGTCCTCATCGTGTTCCACTACAATGAGGCTGTTTCCCAAATCCCGCAGCTTTTTCAGGGAGGCGAGCAGCTTATTATTGTCCCTCTGGTGCAGGCCGATACTGGGTTCATCCAGAATATAGGCAACCCCCACCAGACCGGATCCTATCTGGGTAGCCAGACGGATTCTCTGGGCCTCCCCACCGGACAGGGATGCCGTTGCCCGTGAAAGGGTCAGGTAATCCAGGCCCACATCAATGAGGAACTGAACCCTGGACCTGATTTCCTTTACAATCCTCTGTCCTATCATCTGCCTATAGGAATCCAGTTCCAGACTGTCCATGAATTCCAAAAGGGCACGGATGGGAAAACTGGTCACCTCATGGATATTCCTATCTCCCACCGTCACCGCCAGAGAGGACTTCTTCAGTCTCTGTCCTCCGCAGGCCGCACAGGGAGTGACCCTCATATACTTCTCATATTCCGCCTTGGCATTCTCGGAGAAAGCCTCCCGATAACGCCTCTCCATATTCTTTATGAGTCCTTCGAAGGCGTCGTCGTAAACCCCCTCGGACCGCTGGCCCTTATAATGCACCTTGACGACCTCGCCATTTGTCCCATAAATGAACATTTGGCGGACCTTCTCCGGCAGCTCTTCATAAGGCGTATCCAGTGAAAACTTGTATTGCTTTGCAAGGGCTTCCAACAGGGCGTGGGAGTAACTGCCGGTATCCTTGGAGTTCAGCCACCCCATACACTGGATGCAGCCCTCATTAAAGGACAGGGACTTATCCGGTATCATTAAATCCTCATCGAACTCCATATGGTAGCCTAGTCCCAGGCAATCCGGACAGGCTCCAAAGGGATTATTAAAGGAGAAGCTCCTGGGCTCGATTTCCTCAATACTAATTCCGCAGTCGGGACAGGAAAAGCTTTCGGAGAAATTCATGGATTCCCCGTCTATGACATCCACTGTCATGAGACCTCCCGAAAGTGAAAGGACATTCTCAATAGAGTCGGTAAGTCTCCTTTCTATTCCTGCTTTCACTGAAATCCTATCCACCACAATCTCTATGGTGTGCTTGATGTTTTTGTCCAGGACAATTTGCTCAGACAGGTCATAGAGATTTCCATCCACCCGCACCCGGACATAGCCGCTCTTCTTGGCCCGATCCAATACCTTCTCGTGTCTTCCCTTCCTGCCCCTGACCACGGGGGCAAGGAGCTGGATCCTGGTCCTTTCAGGTAAGCGCATGATCTGATCCGCCATCTGATCCACGGTCTGCTTCTCGATGACCTTGCCGCAATTGGGACAGTGGGGAATTCCCACCCGGGCATAAAGAAGACGGAAATAATCATAGATTTCCGTTACCGTTCCCACCGTGGAACGGGGATTCCTATTGGTGGACTTCTGATCAATGGAAATCGCCGGCGGCAGTCCCTCTATGGAGTCCACCTCGGGCTTTTCCATCTGTCCCAAAAATTGTCTTGCGTAAGAGGACAGAGACTCCATATAGCGTCTCTGTCCTTCCGCGTAAATCGTATCAAATGCCAGGGATGACTTCCCGGAACCGGAGAGGCCGGTTAAGACCACCAGCTCGTTTCTGGGAATATCTATGTCGATTCCCTTCAGATTGTGGGCACTGGCCCCCCGAATCCGAATGAATCTCTTATAATCTTTCTCCATATAATGATGAATTCCTCAATAAATCAATAATATCCTGTAAGTCCGGCCATAGTGACCGGTCCTATCTACAGATAATCCGAGGCCGGAAGGGAACCGCAAGGACCGCAGGAACCGCAAAAATCGCATAAACCGCAAAAACCGCAAGGACCGCAGAAACTGCAAGGACCGCAGAAACTGCAAAACCGCAAAACCGCTAACACCGCAGAAACTGCAAAACCGCAAGCACCTCAAG
Organism: Lachnospiraceae bacterium; assembly: GCA_024680595.1. Classification (GTDB taxonomy): domain Bacteria; phylum Bacillota; class Clostridia; order Lachnospirales; family Lachnospiraceae; genus NK4A144. The sequence continues at coordinate 41,049 of JAILCB010000083.1, forward strand.
CACCGCAGGAACCGCAAAACCGCAAGGACCGCGGGAACCACAGGGAACGCGAAGACCGCAGAGACCGCTGAGTCCGCTGAATCCGCTGAATCCGCTGAAGCCGCTGAATCCGCTGAGTCCGCCGAGTCCGCCGAGTCCGCTGAGACCGTTGAATCCGTTGAGTCCGTTGAGTCCGCTGAGTCCGCTGAGTTCGCTGAGTCATTAGCGGTCTCGAACCAAAAATAGAGTATCACAAGTATATCGAACATCCGTTTGCATGTCAACCAAAATTTTTATTTTTCAAGGATGCTCATTCCCCGGCTTCTTTATTCTTCTTCCCGCCCCTTATGTATCTGCGCACCATGGCATCCGTCCTTTTCTGGGACCAGCGGACCACCTTGATGCCCTTACGCTTGGTAGCTCTGCGCATAAGGCCCAAGACCTGCTGCAGGTACTGAAGAGTGACCTTGGTGCTGAGCTTGGACTCCCCGCTCTCCCGGTTCTGGAAAGTATAGGGAATCTCTACTATCTTTTCATATTCCGACATGGCCAAGACTTCCACCATGATTTTCCAGCCCACCGGCTGCAGATCCGCTTTCTCAATACACTTTCTGCGGAACATGAATAAGCCGCTGGTGGGATCGCTCACCTTTCTGAGACAGGGCAGGGCGATTTTTCCAATCCACCGGGCCGTGCCGGATACGAACTTTCTATACCAATTCAGTCCCCCGTCATTGCCTCCGGGTATGAGTCTGCTGGGAATACAAAAGTCTGCCCCGGACCGAAGCGCCGCATACATGGGTCTTAAGATTGCAGGGGGATGCTGCAAATCCGCATCCATACAGGCCAGGAAATCCCCTTCTGCAATGCGGAAGCCCCGAATAACCGCCGTAGCCAGTCCGGTTTCCCCGACTCTGTGCTCATAGCGCACATGAGAATTCTCCTTAGAAAGCTTCTCTAGGATTTCAGGTGTTTCATCGGTACTGTCGTCAATAAAGACAATTTCATACTCTATCCCTGTCAGTGCATCTCCGATCTGACTCACCAGATTCTCTACATTTCCCTTTTCATTAAAAGTAGGTACCACTACAGATAATTTTTCCATTTTTCCCTCTCCGCCGTTCTACCTGTCCTTTGGGTTCCGGCTTCACCCCTGATTATCATTACTATGTGACAAGCCTACAGAGTAAATTTCCATTGGGTCTATTATGCCTCTCTTGATTATATCTATTGTCAAGGCTATCGCTTCATTATATGTGAGTAGGCCGCACTTAGTCAACCGCCCGGAAATATCTGGGACCGATAGGGCACACTGTCGAACCCGCTGATGGGGTTCCGACCTAATCAGCCGCCCGGAAATATCCGGGGCCGAAAGGGCACACTGTCGAACCCGCTGACGGGATCCCGACCTAAAAGCCGCCCGGGAATATCCGGGGCCGGAAGAGCACACTGTCGAACCCGCTGATGGGATCCCGACCTAAAAAGCCGCCCGGGAATATCTGGGACCGATAGGACGGACTAAAAGTAAGGAGACCGGTTGACTAGATATGAGAAAGCAGGACAGGCGGACTTGGCATGAGCTTTTCCGGACCCGAAAGGACGGACTGACAGGGAGAAGACAAGATCTTGACACGAATGATAATATAGTATCAAGTAGATAAAGAATGGGTTTTCCTTTTAATGGCTGCCTCCTCATTTCAAGGGAGGGAAACAGAAAGGAGAAAGGAAGAATTTCTCCAGCATTTATTTCTGAAAGGAGAACCCGAAACAGTATTTATGGAGAAAGCTGGTGAATGTATGAGAGTTGAAGTTGGAAAAGATTGTGTGGGATGCGGTATTTGTGCCTATCATGTGCCTGAGGTTTTCCATATGTCCGATGAGGGCACCTCGGTTCCTATCCAGGGCCAGATCCCTGCCCATCTGGAGCAGAAGGTGAAGGAAGCCCAGGATAATTGTCCTGCATCTGTTATCAAGGTTTTTGAACAGTAAGGCATTTGCGGACGTGCCTTGTAGCTCATCAGAGTTGAGGTACGCCATGAGCCTTTGGCTCCTCGTTCTATGCAGAGAGGCGGTGAAAGGAAGAACCCTCCTTTCACCGCCTCTTTCTATATTGCGGCAATTACATTTCCAGTGCCAAAATCCTCTTCCTTTCAGTTTTAAGAAGGAAAACCGATTCAGGTTTAATAGTATCCTTTCACTATCCTACCGCGGGGAGCCGGCCGGTCATCCTCAGAAATCCAACAGGCATCAGATAAACTCAATTCTGATTATTCATTAACTCTCCCAAAGTGGTTTCACCCCAGCTGTAGTTTGTCAGATAGCTGCCCTTGAATAGCTGGGCGTATTCCTCCTTGCCGGACAGATAATTATAGAGGTCGCAATCCACCTTCTCCATGACAATGCGGCGCTTTCCATCCACGGCCTCAATGACCTCGGAAATACCGTACTCCTCCAGGGTGCTCTTCAACCGCAGAGCCACCTTCCGGTAGCGAGACAGGGTCAGGGTATTTACAGGCTCGTCCTCCCAGAGAAAACCGATGGCCTCCTCCGATGTCACATAGCCTCCCTTGCGGTCCACCAGCAGGGCGAAAAGCTCCTTGGCTTTTTTATTCCGGAAGGCGATGGGGCTTTCGCCCACAAAGACATCGAAATAGCCAAAGGTTCGGATGGATACCGTCCGGTTCTCCTGCAGCTTTTGCTTTTCCTCCGCAGAATTCCCGTCCACCTCATATAGCATGACATAGCGGGAGGAATTCGGCGTGGGCTCCTTCTCAGAGCAGATAGCCTTTATCCTGCGCTCCGTCTCCGTCTGGTAATCAAAATAGGTAAACTCGGCCTCTCCTGTCCTTAGCAGATTGGCAATGTCCTCGTAGGTAGCCTCGCTATAGGCAATGAAGTTTTCCAGGGGAGTAAACCGCTCTGTCAGAGGCAGCCACTCCTCCTTGGTATAGCCAAAGAACTCACAGACATTCTCACTGGCATATAAGGGCTTTACCGCCCCCTCCGGGGAAATCTCAAAGGCCGCCAGACCATCGGAGAACTGTAGGACCAGATCCCGCATTCTGCCCTTTAGCTGGTCATTCTCTGCCTTCAATACCTCGGACTCCACGATTTCCTTTGTCTCTCGGCAGCAGTAAAAGCTATTAGACTCGTCCACCTTGATAATGACGCCCGTATAATGCTTGGTGCTGCCAGCGGAAGAAAGGGCATCATAAGCGATTTTGGGAGGCTCCCCGTCTGTCCCCTGCATCCTTTTCTGCAGGAAATCCAGGAAAAAGTGGCGCAGGCTGTCCCGATTCTCCCTGGCCACGGCGGCTGTAAGCCACTTATCCAGGGCGTCGTCGATCTGCATGGCTATATTCTCCACCGGCTTAAAGGACGAATTATCATCACAATATATGCACTTAACTGTATTCGCATCCAGATTAAATTCAAAGATCTTGTCATATACATCCGCAAGAGCCTGGATGTAGCGCTTATTTTCACTGGTCTGCCGCGCTTTATAACGCTCCGTGATATCCATGCAGACACTCTGAAATTCCGCCTCTCCTTCATCATTGACGGTTTTCGTCACCCAGCCAAAGACCCGGGCGCGGGTTCCGTCACAGCGAAGCACGGCCATATCCCCGGCTGCCGGAACCTCCGTAGCAAAAACCTGATTCAGCTGCTTGGAGAATTTGCGGCGTTCCTCCATGGGAATCATCAGGAAAATATTACTCTTATACATTTCCAGATAATCCAGCTCCCCGTTCTTTACCTGGGGAAAATGAAGGATTTCAATCATTTTTTGATTAATATATGTAATTCTGGGCTGCTTTTCGCAGGTATATCTCATGAATCCGCAGGGAACGGTGTCATGAAGAAAACGCAGCTCATTATTTTCATTCTTCAGATCGGTTACAGGCGTCAGAACAGAAGCTCCTATAAAGCTTCCGTCTTCCTCCCTCCTAGGTGTAATTGTATCCCTAACGCAAATAACACTACCGTCCTTTTTTACCAGACGGTAGTCGCAGGTAAGAGACTGTTTTTTCAGCCTAATTCTATGAATAAATTCGGAATACCGCTCTCGGTCTGCAGGATGCACCTTCTGTGCGTAAAGATCCTGCCCCTCATCTAGCAGTTCATCCTCCTCTACCCCCAATAAATCACATAAATTACGGCTGACATAATTCAAATGAACGGGGGGATTCAGCACATATTGATGAAAACCGCAGACTTGAAGGTCAAGTATCTCCTCCATATTTTGCAGTACCTTATTCATAGTATCTCCTTCTATAGAGTGAAAGCCTTTGTGGCAGGCAATTACCATGAAAACCCGCCGCATGTCAAATAGAAACAAAAGGCCTTTCACTCACAGCATCTATTTTTCCCGGGACCCTACTAGCCCTGACCGCGAAGCACAGTCTTTTGGATCTTATTACTCATGGTCTTTTTCATTTCCGAAACAAACTCGATCCGGCGTACCCACTTGTACTCCGCCAGCTTTTGATTGCAGAAATTCTTGATTTCCAGTTCCAACTGGGAAGAGGCTGTATAGCCTGCACCCAAAACAATGAAGGCCTTGATGGCCTGACCCCGGAGCTTGTCCGGCACCCCGATGACACTGCACTCCAGCACGGCGGGATGCTCCATGAGGACATTCTCCACCTCATAAGGGCCCACCCGGAAACCGCCAGTCTTTATAATATCATCAAATCGCCCATAAAACCAATAGTGGCCGTCCTCATCTCTGTATGCCGCATCTCCTGTATGATAAACACCGCCACGCCAAACATAACTGTATTGCTCCTCATTGTCAAGATAGGCGGTCAGCACCCCGGTCTGTTTTCCGTCCTTTTCCGGAATTACGACAATTTCGCCAATCTCACCGGTGGCCACAGGATGGCCGTCCTTTCCCCGCAATTCTATATTATAAAAGGGCGAGGGCATGCCCAGAGCCCCGTCTATGGACTCATAGCCCTTGAAATTTGCCATTAGAAGGGTGGTCTCAGTCTGGCCGTAACCATTGCACAGCTTTAATCCGGTTACCTCCGTAAACTTGCGGAAGACCTCCGGCGCCAGCATTTCTCCTGCCGTAGAGGCATGCTTCAGCCCCGGCATAGGGGGAATGCCCTTCCGGACCAGATAGCGGAATACCGTAGGCGGTGCACAGAACGATGTGACACCGTATTGATTAATGATTCCGATCAGCTGCTTGGGCTCAAAATTATCAAAATCATATACCATAACGGCGCTGCCGACAAGCCATTGGCCATAAATTTTTCCCCAGGAGGCTTTGGCCCACCCGGTCTCCGCCACGGTGAAGTGCAGTCCATTATCCTCGGCCTGCTGCCAATACTTGGCTGTTACGATATGGGCCAGGGGATAGCTGAAGTCATGAATAACCCCCTTGGGATAGCCCGTGGTACCGGATGTGAAATAGAGCATCATTGGATCCGTCACATGAGTCTCTATGCGGTCCAGCCTGTCCGAGGCGGCCCTGATGGCCTTTGTCAGATTTTCAAAGCCCTCCGCATCCTCCTGCACGCACCAGAGCCTGGCCGTCCGTCCGGACTCCTCTAAGGCCGCCTTGATTTTCTGCGGCACCTCATCCTGGGTGGTGCAGACAATGGCCTTTGCCTTGGAAGACTTGATTCGGTAGACCAAGTCGCTGACCGTCAGCATATGGGTGGCCGGTATCATAATTGCACCAATCCTGTGCAGGGCCACTGCCGCAAACCAATATTCATAATGCCGCTTCAGGATCAGCATGACATGATCACCCCGTCCAATTCCGGCCTGCAGGAAGACATTAGCCATCCTATTACTATAATCCTTTATATCTGCAAAGGAGAAGACATGCTCTTCTCCTTCCACATTACACCAGACAAGGGCCCGTTTCTCCGGCTCTTTATCTGCAATTCTATCTACAACATCATAAGCAAAGTTAAAGTTGTCGGGATAATCAAGCGAAAGTTCCTTTATCCTGCCTTCCTCATCAAATACTTCCCTACAGAACTCTTTGTATACGCTCATTCTCACTCCTTGATGACTGCACTGACTCCTAGCTTCCGGAATCTGTCATAGCGGTTCTGGGTTAAATCAATATCCCCGGACAGATCCTTTATTTCATCCTTTAATAATTCCCGGATGCGGTCATAAAACTCTTTCTTCCCCAGATCATTTTCAGAAAGGATCCTCTCTATTACTCCCAGGCTTCTGGCATCCTCAGCCGTTAATTTCAGGCTTTCTGCCGCCACATCCGCCTTGCCGGAATCCTTCCAGAGAATACTGGCACAGCCCTCGGGAGAAATGACGGAATACCAGGCATTCTGCATCATCCAGACCCTATCCGCAACTGCCAGGCCCAGGGCTCCCCCGCTGCCTCCCTCTCCAATTAGAATGGAGATAATGGGAACACAAAGGGTGGACATTTCCAGCAGATTCTCCGCAATGGCCTGTCCCTGGCCCCGCTTTTCCGCCCCCACACCACAATAGGCCCCGGAGGTGTCCACAAAGCAGATGATGGGTCTGCCGAATTTCTCCGCCTGCTTCATGAGGCGCAGGGCCTTCCGGTAGCCTTCGGGCTGGGGCATGCCGAAATTCCGATAATTACGCTCTTTTGCCGTATGTCCCTTCTCAATGGCTATTACTGTTACGGGACAGTCATCCAGCCTGGCAATACCTCCTACCATGGCGGGATCGTCCGCATAGCGCCGGTCCCCGTGAAATTCAATAAATCCTTTAAAAATATTTCTAATATAATCTAACCCGGTCGGCCTCTTGCTGTCACGGGCCAGCTTCACTCTATCGTAAGCGCCTGTGCTCATACCACTGCCCTCCCATTGTGCATTTTCAAAATCGCAGTCAGATATTTCCTTTGATTGGGCCGCGGAATGATGCTGTCAATAAATCCATGCTCCATCACAAACTCCGAGGTCTGGAAACCGTCGGGCAGGGCCTTCTTTGTGGTTTGCTCGATGACTCTGGCGCCTGCAAAGCCAACCGTTGCCCCGGGCTCGGCCAGGATGATATCCGCCTCCATGGCGAAGCTGGCTGTCACCCCTCCGGTTGTGGGATCCGTCAGAACCGCAATATATAATAGTCCCGCATCGCTGTGGCGCTTTACCGCAACACTGGTCTTGGCCATCTGCATGAGGGACAGAAGCCCCTCCTGCATCCGGGCGCCGCCGGATACCGTGAATCCTACAACAGGCAGCCGGTGCTCCACCGCATATTCGAAAAGCTCCGTGATTTTCTCGCCAACGGCGCTGCCCATGCTGCCCATCATGAAATAGGACTCCATGACAAAGAGACAGCATTTCTGTCTGCCAATGGCCGCTGTTCCGCAGACCACCGCTTCCTGCTCACCGCTTGCCGCATGGACGGTCTCGATCTTACTATTATAGCCGGGGAAATTCAGGGGATTATCTGCTTTCAGATTCGAAAAGAGCTCGTGAAAGCTCCCCTTATCGGCGATCATTTTGATGCGCTGCCGTGCTTTCATCCGGAAATGATAACCGCAGGGGCATACCAGATCATTGGCCCACAGACGGCTTAGCGGTATGTCCTTGTGACAATTCGGACACTTCTTTTCAGGCTCGCCGGCATCTTCCTGTACAGGGGCGGCAGTACGTCCGCCCTCTTCCAATTTGTTCTTGGGTTTCAAAAAACTTAATAAGGCCATTTCTTCACCTGTTTCCCATAAAAGTCAAATCATACTTTCCGGATGTGAAACGCTCATCCTCCACAATTCGCAGCTGCTCTTCTATATTGGTCTGTATGCCGTCAATCACCAATTCGCAGAGGGACGCCCTCATTTTTCGCAATGTTTCCTCCCGGGTCTTGGCATATACGATTAGCTTTCCCACCAAGGAGTCATAATAGGGAGATATTACCGTGCCCTCAATCAGAGCCGTGTCAAAGCGGACAGAGGGTCCCCCGGGCACGTGAAGCATTTTCAGGGTTCCGCAGCTGCCTGCATTGATGCGGCATTCGATGGCAGAGCCCTTCATTCTGACATCCTCCTGGGTGAAATTCAGGGGAATGCCGGCCGCAATCCGGATCTGCCACTTGACCAAATCGATACCGGTCAGCATTTCCGTTACGCAATGCTCCACCTGCAGGCGGACATTCATTTCCATGAACCAGAAGTTGCCTTCTTGATCCAATAGGAACTCCATGGTTCCGGCCCCCACATAGCCGATTTTCTTCACGGCCTCTACCGCAAGAGTCATGATCTTCTGCCTCTGCTCATCACTGACGGCGGGAGAAGGGGTTTCCTCCAATAATTTCTGGTTTCTTCTCTGCAGGGAGCAGTCCCTGTCCCCCAGACAGACTGCATTTCCGTTTTCATCTGCAAGGATCTGCAGTTCCACATGTCTGGCGGGGAAAATATATTTTTCCAGATATACGCTGCCGTCACCAAAGGCACTCAGGGCTTCACTGCTGGCCTGGTGGTAATTCTCTTCCAGCTCGTCCTCCGACCGGATGAGCCTGATGCCCCGGCCGCCGCCGCCCGCGCAGGCCTTGAGCATTACCGGATATCCTATGGCCCGGGCCGCGCTTTTGGCTTCCTCCACGGAAGATACCGCCTTGGTGCCGGGAATTACGGTGAGACCCGTGCTGCGTATGAGCTCCTTTAATACTGCCTTGTCACTAAGGCGCTCCATGCTTTCCGGATCGGGGCCTATAAATACCAATCCGTTCTTTCTGCAGGCACGGGCAAAATGTGCATTCTCAGAAAGGAATCCGTAACCGGGATGAATCGCCTGAGCCCCCGCCAGAATAGCGGTGCTAATGATTTGATTCTCATTCAGATAGCTTTCAGAGGCCTCCGGGCCGCCGATGCAAAAGCTTTGATCGGCCAGGGCCACATGCAGGGCATTTCTATCCGCCTCCGAATATACCGCCAGCGTGGCTACGCCCATTTCCTTACAAGCCCGAATGATACGGACGGCGACCTCGCCACGGTTGGCGATCAGTATTTTTGAAAACATAGGTTACACTCCTGTAATTGCAAAGGAAAATTCAGCCGATACACAGAGCCTGTCATCCACCTTTACCGTCCCCTCCGCAAAGTAGAAAGGATGCTTTGAACGCTTGATGTGGCACTGAGTCTCTATCCTGTCTCCCGGTTTCACAGGGGAACGGAATTTCACGTTATTAAGGCCTGTATAAACCGGCAGCTTTCCATCAACCATTTGATCCTGCATGAGTACGCAGGCCGACTGGGCCAATATCTCACAGAGAATGACCCCGGGCACGATGGGGTTGCCGGGAAAGTGGCCCTGCAGGAAGAATTCATCGCCCCGGACGGTATAGTGTCCAATGGCCGTGCCATCCTGATTCTCCACATCGTCCAAAAGCAGCATATTATCTCTGTGAGGCAAAATTGCCATGATTTCTTCTCTATTCATATTCCTACCTTTTGATATGGAAAAGCTCTGTTCCATACTCCACTACCTGGCCGTCTGTCACGCAGACCTCTGCTATGACCCCGTCTTCCTCAGCGACAATCTCATTCATGAGCTTCATGGCCTCTACGATGCAGAGTACCTGGCCCTTTTTGACCCTGTCCCCAACGGAGACGTAGGGGTCTGCGTTCTCGGCGGATGCCGCATAGAAGACCCCGACGACCGGGGATTTGACGCTAATATAATCCTGGGGCTCAGCCGGGACCGGGGCGGGAAGCCCCGCTTCCGGAACAGAATATACGGTTTCTTTCACCGGCGCGGGAAGGCCCCTCTCCAAACGGACCTTGCTGTCTCCTTCTGTGATTTCCAGTCCAGTCAGCTCCAGCTCCTTCATGAGCTCGGCATATTTACGGATATCTGCTTCTTTCATGGTCTCACACCTTTCTGAAAGCAAGACAGGCATTGTGACCGCCAAATCCAAGAGAATTGGAAAGTGCCAGAGTAATATCTGCCTTTACGGCAGTATTGGGAACACAGTTCAGATCACAGTTTTCATCCTGCTCCTTCAAATTAATGGTAGGAGGAATGATTCCCTCATTTAATGCAAAGAGACAGGCCATGGCTTCAATGGCTCCTGCAGCACCCAGCATGTGTCCTGTCATGGACTTGGTGGAGCTGACGAAAGCCTTCCTGGCATTCTCTTCTCCCAGGGCTTTCTTGATGGCCAGGGTTTCTACCGAGTCATTCATAGGTGTGCCGGTACCGTGGGCATTGACATATACCAGGTCCTTATCACTATAGCCCGCTTCCTTCATGGCATTGATCATGGCCTGGGCGCCTCCCCTGGCATCGGGATGGGGTGAAGTAATATGATAGGCGTCGCAGGTGGAGCCATAGCCGCAGACTTCCCCGTAAATCTTTGCCCCTCTTGCCTTGGCATGCTCATATTCTTCCAGAATCAGGGCAACGGAGCCCTCGCCAATGACGAATCCGCCTCTGCGGCTGTCAAAGGGCAGGGAGGCCTCATCCGGATTCTCAGCGGTAGACAGGGCTTTCATATTAATGAATCCCGCAATGGCACAAGGCACTACAGCCGCCTCGGCGCCGCCGCTAATTACGGCATCCGCATAGCCGTGGCGGATAAGCCGCATGCCCTCTCCTATGGCATCGGAACCGGAAGCACAGGCCGTGACGGCAGGCATTGCCGTACCACGACAGTCGTGACGAATGGCGATGAGGCCGGACGCCATATTACCTATCATCATAGGAATGAAGAGGGATGACACCCTGCGGGGTCCCTTCTCCATGAGCTTTGTGTGCTCTGCTTCAAAGGTATTGATGCCTCCAATGCCCGTACCAAAAATGACAGAAAAGCGGTCGGGGTCTACGGTTCCTTTCACACCGCTATCCTCCACAGCCTCCTGGGCTGCAGCCACTGCGAACTGGGCATAACGGTCGGTGCGGTTCACGTCATTGGGCTCGAAGTACTGCCTGGGGTCGAAATCCTTGACCTCAGCCGCCAGCTTTGCCTTGAAATTATCTGTATTAAAAAGGGTGATGGGGGCGATACCGTTCTTTCCGTCCTTCATGGCATTCCAGGTATCCGCCACATTCTTTCCTAAAGGAGTCATTGCGCCGAGACCGGTCACAACAACGCGTCTATAATCACTCATAATTACTCTCCTTACATAGCGATGCCGCCGTCTACGCGGAGCACCTCGCCTGTTACATATTTTGCGGTCACCAGATAGGCTACGGCCTCCGCCACATCCTCGGGCTCTCCCATCCTGCCCAGGGGAATCATCTTGAGCAGGGGATTGTCTGTCTGGTCTCCTGTCATATCTGTAGCAATGAAGCCCGGAGCCACTGCATTACAGCGGATGCCCTTAGGGGCCAGCTCCTTGGCTACGGACTTGGTGAGGCCGATGAGGCCTGCCTTGGAGGCGCTATAATTGCACTGGCCCGCATTTCCCATCATGCCGGAAACGGAGCTGATATTCACGATGCAGCCTTCCTTGGCCCTGAGGAATAAACCTGTCATATGGCGAATCATATGAAAGGCTCCTTTCAGGTTTGTGTCCAGCACCGCATCAAAGTCCTCCTCCTTCATCATAGCAAGGAGGCCGTCCCTGGTAATGCCCGCATTATTAATGAGAATCTGGGCGGTGCCGAAGTCTGCTTTCACTTTTGCAACGGTCTCCTTGGTCTCGGAGAAATCTGCCACATTGCACTGATAAGCCTTGGCCTCCACGCCGTAGTCCTGCTTACATTTCTCGCAGACCTTTTCCGCGGCAGTTACGTTTCCGGCATATATCACAGCAATATTGGCCCCCAGAGAGGCTAATTTGTAGGCGATTGCCTCGCCTATGCCACGGGACCCTCCGGTTACAAGTGCTGTTTTTCCTTTCAGCATGCTTACACCTCCGCCATATATTCACTCAGGGTTACTGCTTTAACTTCCTTGCTGATCTTCTTCACCATATTGGTGAGTGTCTTGCCGGGGCCGATTTCAATGAAGGTATCGACACCCTCCTCTATCATGTTGCGGATTATTTTCTCCCACATGACAGGACTGCAAATCTGATCAGAAAGGAGGCCTGCTATATTCCCGCTATAAGTTCCTGCTGTCTTGTCGGAGTAAAGGATCCTTTCAGGTTTATGAATCTGAACCTTTGCCAGCTCTTCCGCAAAGCCCGCTGCCGCCTCCTTCATGAAAGGAGAATGAAAGGCTCCTTTCACTTTTAAAGGAAGGGCCCGTCCTCCCGCCTCCTTTACGTCAGCGGAGAAATCTCCCATTTGGGAGGCCAGGCCGGATACGGTGATCTGTCCGGGACAGTTATAGTTTACGGGATAGACATCGGAATACTTGCCGGCTAATTCCTCCACCTTTTCGGGAGTCAGCTTCAGGACTGCAGCCATGGCGGTATCCACCTTTTCTGATGCCTCCTGCATGAGCTCCCCCCTTCTGCAGACCAGGCGGAAGCCGGTCTCCCTATCAAAGACTCCGCTCACCGTGGCGGCCACCACCTCTCCCAGAGAGAAGCCTGCCAGGGCGTCAGGGATGACTCCTTTGTCCTGTAATACACAGGAAGCCGCCAGCTCCATGGCGAAGAGGCAGGGCTGTGTATTCTTGGTCTCCTTTAAGTCTTCCTCGCTGCCCTCAAAGCACTGCTTTGAGGTACCCGGGCGGATACCGTCGCAGAGGTCAAAGACTTCCTTTGCCACAGGATAATTATCATAAAGGTCCTTTCCCATGCCGGGGTACTGGTCGCCCTGACCTGAGAAGATGAATGCTATTTTACCCATTGCGATGCCCTCATAAGGATGGGCTCTGCCCCCTCCACTACTTCCTTGATGATTTCAGCCGCAGGCTGTTCTTTCTTCACCATGGCGGCAATCTGACCTGAAAGGAAGCATCCTTTCTGCATGTCGCCTTCCTCCACGGCTAGCCTTAAAGCTCCTTTTCCCAGTTCCTCCAGCTCTTCATCCGGAGTGCCGGAGAACTCGGCCTTGGCATAGTCCTTGGCGAACTGGGTCCTCAAACTGCGGACCGGATGGCCCAGCTTCTTTCCTGTAACCATGGTGCAGAGATCCGTGGCCTTGAGGATTTTCTCCTTGTAGGTGGGATGGATGGTGCACTCTTCGGCGCTCAGGAAACGGGTTCCCATCTGTACGCCCTGAGCTCCCAGCATGAGGGCCGCCGCAAAGCCTCTGCCGTCCGCAATTCCGCCTGCCGCGATGACGGGCAGATTAGTGGCATCACAAATCTGGGGTACCAGAACCATGGTGGTCAGCTCGCCCACGTGGCCGCCGCTCTCGCCTCCCTCTGCAATCAGGGCCGAGGCTCCCAGCCTGGTCATGAGCTTGGCCATGGCCACCGAGGCCACCACGGGAATTACCTTGATGCCTGCGGCCAGCCAGTCCTTGATGTACTTGGAGGGATTTCCCGCTCCGGTGGTGACCACCTCTACCTTTTCCTCTATAACTATCCTTGCCACATCATCCGCGAAGGGACTGAGCAGCATAATATTCACACCAATGGCTTTGTCGGTAATGGTTCTGGCAATATGGATCTGGTCTCTGACATAATCTCCCGGGGCATTTCCGGCCGCTATAATGCCAAGACCGCCACCGTTGGAAACGGCGGCGGCCAGTTTGCCGTCAGCGATCCAAGCCATACCACCCTGAAAGACCGGGTACTTGATACCCAGCATTTCACAAATTTCTGACTGAATCATATATATCAACCCTTCTTTTTCTGGATGAACTTATCCAGTTCGTCGATAGTCTCCACCTTCTCATCTAATTCGATCTCAATTCCGATCTCGTCCTCCAGCTCCATGAGCAGATCAACGGTATCCAGAGAGTCGATGCCCAGCTCCGAGAACTTGCTTTCACGCTTGATGGTGGAAATGTCACAGCCGATACGCTCTGAGACAACTTTTGCAATAACGTCAAAATACATGATAGGTTACCTCCAATAATGATTTACAAATAGGTTTTTTATTGATTATCCGTATGCATTATAGGAGGTGTGCGTTCCTAGAAAGAAACCTAGGCGTTCCAAAAGCGTTCCTTTTTTGTAAACATTTTATGAACGAAGGGGGGATTTCTATTTTAAGTGAAGTCGTTTAGGTGCTTCCGGAGCTCCAGCATCTTGTCCCTCAGCTCCGCCGCCGTCTCGAAGTCCAGCTCCGCCGCGGCGGACCGCATCTTCTTCTCTACCTCCTTGATGACCTTTTCCAGCTCCTTCTTGTCCATGGACTCCGGATCCTTCTGCAGCTCATACTCGCTCCTGGCCACCTTCTTGGACAGGGAAATCAGGTCCCGGACGGCTTTCTGTATGGTCTGGGGGGTGATGCCGTGTTCCTCATTGTATTTTTGCTGGATTTCCCGTCTCCGCCTGGTCTCGTCTATGCAGAAGCGCATGGAGTCCGTCATCATATCCGCATACATGACTACATGGCCTTCGGCATTTCTGGCGGCCCGGCCTACGGTCTGAATGAGGGATGTGGAGGAACGCAGAAAGCCCTCCTTGTCGGCGTCTAATATGGCTACCAGGGCGATTTCCGGAATGTCCAGGCCCTCCCGGAGCAGATTGATACCCACAAGGACATCAAAAATGTCCAGTCTCATATCCCGGATTATCTCCGCCCTTTCCAGGGTGTCGATGTCGGAATGCAGGTAACGCACCCGAATCCCCACTTCCCGCAGATAATCCGTCAGGTCCTCCGCCATCTTTTTGGTCAGAGTGGTCACCAGGATCTTATTCTTCTTCTGGACCTCCTTGTTGATCTCCCCCACCAGGTCGTCAATCTGGCCCTTTGTGGGTTTCACTGCGATTTCCGGATCCAATAATCCCGTGGGCCGGAGTATCTGCTCAGCCCGCAGGAGCTCATGCTGCTCCTCATAGTCGGCGGGTGTGGCCGATACGAAGAGGATTTGATTGATGTGCTGTTCAAATTCCTCAAAGCACAAAGGACGGTTGTCCTTGGCGGAGGGCAGACGGAAGCCGTACTCCACCAGAGTATTCTTTCGGGATAGGTTTCCATTAAACATGCCCCCGATCTGGGGTATGGTCATGTGGGATTCGTCCACGATAATAAGGAAGTCATCCGGGAAGAAGTCTATTAGGGTGGTGGGCGGAGTACCGGGAGCCGCCCCGGACATGGGGCCTGTATAATTCTCGATCCCGCTGCAGAAGCCGGTCTCCCTCAGCATTTCCATGTCAAACTTGGTCCGCTCCGCAATACGCTGGGCCTCAATGAGCTTGTCCTCGGACTTGAAGTACTTAACCCTCTCGTCCAGCTCCTTTAGGATCCGGGCTATACCGGCCTCCATCTTGTCCTTGGGCATGACATAGTGGGAGGCAGGGAAGATGGAAATCTGGCGCAGTTCCTCCTTGGGCTCTCCGGTCAGGACATCCACCGTAACGATGCGGTCAATTTCATCCCCGAAGAACTCCACCCTGACCGCCGTATCGTCGGCCTCTGCCGGGAAAATCTCCAGCACGTCCCCTCTCACCCGGAAGGTGCCCCGGTGAAAGTCCATATCATTTCTGGTGTATTGGATATTAATGAGCTCGTGAATGACATCGTCCCGGTCCTTTTCCTGTCCGGGCCGCAAGGAGACAATCATGGCCAGATAGTCGTCCGGTGAGCCCAGGCCGTAAATACAGGAAACCGAAGCCACCACAACCACGTCCTTTCTCTCGGACAGGGCCGCCGTAGCCGAAAGCCTCAGCTTGTCGATTTCGTCATTGATGGCAGAATCTTTCTCAATGTAGGTGTCCGTGGAAGGCACATAGGCCTCCGGCTGGTAATAATCATAATAGGACACAAAGTATTCCACTGCGTTCTCCGGAAAGAATTCCTTGAACTCGGAATAAAGCTGACCCGCCAGAGTCTTATTGTGGGCTATCACCAAGGTGGGCTTATTGAGCCTGGCAATTACATTGGCCATGGTGAAGGTCTTGCCGGATCCCGTGACCCCCAGCAGGGTCTCGCACTGGTTGCCCTCCTCAAAGCCCTTAACCAATTTCTCAATAGCCTCCGGCTGATCGCCGGTGGGCTGATAGTCGGAATGAAGTTTGAAATCCATTATTTTAATAATCCTCCTGTGAATCCTATGACTTTCCGAATGCGACAAGGAAGCGCATTCGGAAATCCCGCGCACCGCGCGGGACACGTCCCCGCTTCGCGGGGCCTGGTCCGGTACGTATTCCGAATTTCTGATGAAATTCGGAATCCTATGACTTTCCAAATGCGACTCCTTGTCAACCAATTAAAGGAGCTTTGTGAAGGCATATCCTTGACCTCGACATCCTTTTGCTCACTCTTTCCGATAATAATAATAACCGAAAATGGCTTTTGCAACATTTTTATGGATGTCATTCTGCGTTTGTCCAATTTAATCAGAAGCGGATTCCCAGACGTGGAGTAACTGATGATAAAAAATCTTGCTTAAAATACTATGTAGAAAACTTGTATAAAAAATATTATTCAATTATATTAATCAAAAAAATAATCAGAGGAGCGCACTAATTAATGGCTAGTATCAAGATATCAGATCATTTTACTGCGAGAAAGATGCTTTGGTTTGCGATTCCCTGCATCGGAATGCAAATTGTTGATAATACATATCAAATGGTTGATGGATATTTTGTGTCTAACGTGCTGGGAGAAGGAGTTTTTGCGGCTGAAAACATGATTTTTCCTCCGCTCTCTCTTTTGCTGGCACTTGGGCTTGTATTCGGAGCAGGCGGAAGCGCAATAATCGCATTGTATCTCGGAGAAGGAAAGGATGATTATGCGAGAGAGACCTTGTCAATGATCAGCCTGGTTCTGCTGGTTGCGGGCAGTATTATATCCGCTCTTGCTTATATATTTATGCCTTATATCGCCCATCTGTCTGGTGCTACAAAGGAGCTGGTTCCATATTGCACCGTTTACGGAAGGACACTTGCCTTATTTATGCCGGTACAGATGCTTAATTATGCCTTTCAGGAGTATTTGGTTGTCGCGGATGAGGGGAAACTGGGATTTATTTCCTCCGTGATAAACGCTCTTTCAAATATAATTCTGGATTACCTGTTTCTTGTAAGATTTAACTACGGACTTGCGGGTGCAGCTGTGGCGACCGGAGTCGCCTGGTGCTTTAGTCTGCTTGTTTCACTGATATATTTCCTCAACAAAAAACACAATCTTCACTTTGTTCTTTTTAAAATCCGTCTCAAGAACATATTACAGGCCCTTCTTAACGGCTCCTCCGAAATGGTGGATGCTGTGTCTTACGCAATCGTTGGAATAATTTTCAACAGACGTCTGATTGAACTTCTTTCGGCGAGAGGCGTAGCTTCCTATGCAGTGACAGAATATGTTTCAGGAGTGTTTGTCGCTGTTCTGATGGGATTTGGCATCTCCATGATACCTGTCTTTGGATACCGATTTGGAGAAAAGAATTTTGATGAGCTGAAAAGGCTGAGAAATATAAGCTTAAAGATTGTCGTTATCTTGGGCCTTATCATGACGACGATCGCCATCATCTTCAGCTCTGTTATATCCGGTGTGTTTGTGGGTTACGATAAAGAGCTAATAGATATGGCCACATATGCCCTCAGGATATGCGGTTTGGCGTATACGTTATGCGGTATCAACATGTTTTCTTCCTCGGTGTTTACAGGTGTTTCAGACGGCTTATCATCGGCAATAATTGCTGTTTTGAGGAGTTTTGTCATGCCCATTGTATTTGTCTTTGCTTTGCCTGCTGTTTTTGAAGATGACGCAGTGTGGTTTACATCTCTGTGTTCTGAAATTGTGACCATTCTGTTTGTTGTTATTTTATATAGAAGCAGATTTCCCAAGAAAGGTAATTAAAAAAATGAATGATGTGGTCAAAGATATTGTTACTATCCCGGATAAAATTAGGGAGCTTGCTGCGACGATTCCTGATAAAACCGCGATAATAGGGAAAGACAGAATCCTTACCTACAAGAGTCTGGATGAACTTTCTGACAGGGTGTCTTATGGTTTGATAAAGGCATGTCCCAATCTGCCGAAAGAATCCCCTATCGGCCTTTTACTGGACAGGAAATCCTATGTTTTTCCTCTTGAAATCGGAATTAACAGAGCCGGTTTTTCTTATATTCCAATGACCGATGAATATCCTGAGGACAGAATTGTGTACTGCATGGAAAATGCCGACAGCACTGTCCTTATTACAACCTATGACATTTTGCATAGTAAGCCGGATCTGAAAATTCATGACTTCAAAATTATTTTTGTGGAAGAAGTCATATCTTATGAAGGTGAGCCGGCAGAGCTTCCGAAGTTAGGTATGGACCAGCTGACGCATATCATTTACACTTCGGGCTCCACCGGACTTCCTAAGGGGGTTAAGCATACCGCTCTTTCCGATGCCGTACATGTGAATGATTTTGAGAAGAGAAATCTGTTTCACGTTTATTATTCGGATCAGAAAACAACTATGTCGATGACGCAGATTTCATTTGTCGTAGCTATTTTCGATTATATGTCACTTTACAACGGAGGAACTGTGGTATTTCCTTCGGAAGAAGATTTTAGAAATATAAAACAGCTGTCTGAAAAAATGCTTGAATATGAAGTTCAGAGTGTATTTATGACACCCTCATTCCTAAAGACTTTCATGGAGGTCAGGTCGTCGAGGCCTCCGATTGCCATTCTGGATGTCCTGATTTTTGGCGGAGAGAAGGGTAATTCACAGATTGTGGATGATGTATTCAAAATTAATCCCACTATTCAGATTGTGAGTGGCTACGGATGCACTGAGTCAAATTCGGGAATATTAAGAAAGATTATTACCGCAGAGGATCGGGAGTTCAGTGCCGGAGAACTGTCTTTTGTCGCTAGTGCTTTCGTTGTAGATGAAAATGGTAATCCGATCAAAGATGGCGGGAGCGGGGAACTATGGCTCTCTTCACCATGTATTTCCGTTGGATACCAAAATCTGGAGGAGAACAACAGGAAATCTTTTATTACTGTCGATGGAAAGCGCTATTTCAAGACAGGAGATATTGCTTTTCAGGATAAAAAGGGAAATTACCATATAACAGGCAGAAAAGACGACATGGTCAAATATCATGGCCAGCGCGTGGAGCTTGGAGAAATTGAAAACCTGATCCTGGAGATCGATGGAGTAAAGCAGTGTACAGTTCTTATGAAAAACAATAAACAGGAGGACTTTCTTGTTGCTTTTTATACGTCATCCAGAGAGTTTAAGGTCAAAGAACTCACAGATAGCCTGAGAAAAAAGCTGCCTGCCTATATGATACCCGGTGTTTATATCAATCTTGATGAAATGCCGCTAAACAGCAGCAAAAAGATTGACCGCATGAAACTCATGGAGATGGAAGTTTCCTTTGAAGGCTCCGACTATGTGGAAGCTGAGACAGACCTTGAGAAATATTTATGTGAATGTTTCGGAAAAGTACTGGGAGTCGGAAAATTCAGTGTTACAGGGGATTTCTTTGAGTATGGCGGAACATCTCTCAGCGTTTCAAGACTTCTCTCGATTCTTGAAGAGAATGGATATTCCATATCCTACGGAGATGTCAACAGTAATCCCAGGCCCAGAAAGCTTGCGGTATTTCTTGAAAACTCTGAGAATGCCGCAAAAATCCCGCCTATGGACAGGGATAAATATCCCCTGACAAAGACCCAGCTCGGAATCTATCTCGAGGGTATAACCGGCGGAAGCAAAGAAACCTATACTACACAATACATGATGGAGGCCGAGCCCGGGATTGATGAAATCAAATTGACGGAAGCGGTACATAAGCTATTTGATGCCCATCCTGCCTTAAAATATAAAATACAGTGCGGCGCAGACAATCTTCCATACATGGTCATGGTTCCCGATGAGAAAATTGAAGTACCTGTGTTTGAAGGGAAAGCAGATGACAGGATAGATTTTGCAAACCGTTATATGCCGGTTGTTAAGATATTGGACAATCTGCTCTTCCATTTTGCTGTATATAAAACAGAAAAATGCTGTTATCTTCTCCTGAAGTCACATCTAATTGCAAGTGACGGTACATCGCTGAGCCTCCTGATCTCGGACCTTAACAGGGCGCTTAAAGGTGATGAGCTCGTGGGTGAAGACTGCTGTATTCAGCAAATAGGAATGTATGAGAAAGCTCTCATTGACAGCGGGGCACATGATAAGGCGGCTGAGTATTACAAAAAACTCTTTGCGAAGATGGATGGTCTGGATTCCCTGATGGGAGATCTGAATAAACCACTCACTCCCGGGGTGAGCAAAAATTATAGATATGAGCCTAAGACACTTAATACCGAAACGGTAAAGGAATTCTGTAACAGATACCAGATTACCGAGAGTTCATTCTTTATGGGAGCAATGGCCATCCTCCTTGGAAAGTACCTATACTCTGATCATGTGTCTTTTTCAACGGTATACAGCGGAAGATCCCTCCCGGTAATGAACCATACAATCGGCACTCTAATAAAAAGAATTCCTGTATACGGGGATCTTTCTGAAAATACGGATATTATTACCTTCCTTACTGCTATGAGTAAGCAGGTGTTTTCAAACATGAGTAATGATATCTATTCCTTTGATGAAGTCCTGAAGGAGTGTCCTGTCAATGAGGATGTGGAGTTCATTTATCAGGGAGATCTGTTCACTGACAATATGGGGAAAGCAGGCGGAGATCCGCTCTTAAAGAGCGACTCCTATTTCATGGAACAGTATCATACCGGTATGGTGACGGGATGTATGTCCATACAGTTTTTTGCTACCAATGGTCTTTATAACATGACAATTGAGTACAGGAACGAAAGATTTTCTGAAGAATGGATCAAAGCATTTGCCGATCACCTTTTTATCATTGCAAGGCAGCTTCTATTATGCAAAAAAGTCGGTGATATCGTGATGATGAGCGATGCTGAAAAAGCTCAGCTTGAGGCTTTTAACAATACCTCCTATCAAATGGATTTTGTGCCGGTGCATGAGCAGATAGCTGGTTTTGCCAAAAAGAGTCCGGATAAAAAAGCGGTTATCTGCCGCGGTAAGAGTTTGACATTTAAGGAGCTTGATAAGCTATCTGACCTTGTCGCATTAAAGCTTTTGGAAAAAGGTATAGGAAAGGATGTTCCGGTCGGAGTTTTGCTTGAAAGATCGGTTTATGCCTATGTGGTAGAAAACGGAATACTCAAGGCGGGAGGAGCATTTGTTCCCTTTATACCGGAGTATCCTGATGAACGTATAAACTTCTGCATGCTTGATGCTTCAATCCCGCTCCTTATTACATCAGGGGATATAAGTAAAGCACGGAAAGGGCTCAATGAAGATAATTACAGTATATTAACTCTGGAGGATATTTTTGCTGTATCGAGTCCTGATGAAATATCTGCGCAAGGATTAAAGGCTGAATATAGTCATGTACAGTCAGGCAGCTCTGATCTTGCTTATTGTATTTATACTTCAGGGTCCACGGGGCATCCCAAAGGAGTTATGATAGAGCACAGAAATATCGCCAATTATGTGCACAGAAACGAAAAATCCGTAGAAATAATGAATTATGCCAAAGAGGGAAGAGTATGTCTTGCGCTTGCAGCCTTTTCCTTTGACGTATCCGTAGTCGAACAGTTTGTACCTCTCTGCAATGGCAATACCGTTGTTATTGCTACAGATGAGGAGATACATGATCCCGACAGTCTCGCTAAGCTGATTACAGATAACGGCGTCAGTGGGATAACGTGTACTCCGACTTATCTTTTGAGCCTTCTAGGAATTCCCTCATCCAGAAAGGCCCTTGAACAGGTGACCTTTTACGATATTGGTGCTGAGGCATTTCCGGCTGCTTTATTCAAAGCACTCAGGGATATTAGAAAGGACAGTGTTATCTTAAATGTTTACGGACCTACGGAATGCACAATGGGATGTTCCGCGGATGTGGTGGAAAATCCTGAAAGCATAACCATCGGAAATCCTATAGCAAATACCTCTTTCTATATATACGACAAGTTTGGAAATGAACTTCCTGTCGGCATAAAAGGAGAACTTATTATTGCCGGTGATCAGGTTGGAAGAGGATATGTCAACCTTCCCGAAAAGACGGCCGAGGCATTTTTTATGTATGGTCTTCAAAAAGCCTATCATAGCGGCGATCTGTGCATGTGGAATCCTGATGGAAAAGTGCGCATTTTTGGCAGAATAGATAATCAAATCAAACTCAGAGGCTTCCGAATTGAACTGGACGAAATCGAAAAAGTTATGTCTGAGTTTGACGGCATAAATTCAGGTGCTGTAAAGGTTATCAAGACCGGGTCAAAAGAGTTTCTGGCCGGTTACTACACCTGTGAAAATGAACCTGATATGGATGCCTATGTGGAATTCATGAAGGATAAGCTTCCGGAGTACATGGTTCCTCAGATAATGAGACGTGTAGAGGAAATGCCTCTTATGACAAACGGTAAAATTGACAGGAAGGCTCTGCCGGTTCCCGATATATCCGACTTGAAAGCAGAGTATGTTGCACCTGAAAACGATATTGAAAGGAGTCTATGTATTGCCTTTGCTAAAGCGCTGGGCATGGAGGAAGATGCAATCGGTACGGAAGATGACTTTGCTGAGCTTGGAGGAGATTCCCTCAAGGCTATGGCTGTCCTTGCCTATGCCAAGATAGAAGGTCTTACCGCTGCCGATATTTTCCAAAAG
Source organism: Lachnospiraceae bacterium (assembly GCA_024680595.1). Lineage (GTDB taxonomy): Bacteria > Bacillota > Clostridia > Lachnospirales > Lachnospiraceae > NK4A144. The sequence continues at coordinate 63,641 of JAILCB010000083.1, forward strand.
CGGACACCGAAAAAAATTGCTGTTTCATTTGGAGCAAAGGATCGTGAAGATCTGGATGAGAAAGAAAAACAGGCCAGAAGTGTGCCACACAAACTATCACCGATGCAGGTAAAGATGATAGATAATCAGCTGTACAATCCGGGATCCACCATGTGGAGCAACACACACTTTTTGCTCCGATTCAAAAAGGAAATAGATGCAGACAGATTATGCGATGCTGTTAAAACAGCCATCCATAATCACCCCGGATTGGCAGTTGTATTTGAATACAATGACCAGTGTGATTTGCAGCAGAGGTATGATCCGTCAATCCTTCCGGAGTTAAAGGTGGAAGACGTAAGCGAGGATGATGTAGAAAAGCTTGCTAAGAATCTGGTATATCCTTTCAGAAGGATTCTGAACAGTTGTCTGTTCAGAGCAAGGGTATTCAGGACGGATAAAAACAGTTATCTATTTATGGATGTGCATCACCTGCTTATGGACGGGGCATCTCTTGGGGTGCTGTTAAAGGATGTGACGAATGCCTATTTGGGAAGGGAACTGCAAAAAGATTATTATTTTGCGCTTCTTGAAGATGCAGATCAGGTATATGTTGACGGCAGGCGTGAAAAAGACAGGGAATATTTCGAGAAGGTCTATGGGAAGAATGGGGAAAATTATCACTTTATTCCGAGGCAGGATCATAAGTCAAACAAGAACTCCCAGGGAGAAAATGTCAAAAGATTCTCCTTTGACAGGGAACAATTGGAAAAAGCCGAGGAGTACTGGGGAGTTTCCCATTCCTGTATGGCAATTGCCAGTGCGCTCATTACCCTATCGTTTTATGAAGGGGTCGACAATGTAATGACGAACTGGATTTTTAATAATAGGCTTTCGCCGGAATCTGAGCATGTAGTCGGAATGCTCATAAAGAATTCGCCGGTGGGATTGGATATTTCAAAGTTTGGCAGCATACAGGAGATACTGTTGGAAGTTAAAAGGCAGGTGGCAGAAGGCATTGCCCACTCCGCTTATGACTATTTCGTTGGATTTGACTCCGCCTTTAATACAGACCCCATGGAAGTAAATCTGCAGATAGGAATAAACGGCAGTGAAATTGATGAGCTTGAGCCTGAGCTCATTGAATTGGATGATCCTTATATGGCAGCCGGCGAAAGATTTGAGATTGAATTACTTGAAAATGAATTTGAAGATAATGGAATAGACTTGGAGATTGAATATATATCTGAAATATATGATGAGGAATCCATAATAAAATTTCGTGATGTGTATATCAATACTTTGGAATCCATTGTGCATATGAAAGTAAAAAAGGCAGGGGAAATTAGCATTTGACGCATGACAAAAATTATGATACTATTACTCAATCCTATTTGACGCTCGACAAACAGTTGTATTGGAAGGGGAATATTATGATCATCAAAGAAAAACAGGATTTGACTTATCTAAAATGGTCTCATATCAGAAATTCCAGCGGAACCGCAGGAACCTTCCTGAAGTCCCAGTCGAGCCTGAATGGGAAAAAAATATATTATAAATTGTCGAATTATGACCCTGCAAAAGGAGTGATCGGCCATGAATGTATCAACGAAATCATTGTTGCCCGCCTGCTTAGTCTCCTGAAAGTTGAACACTTACATTACGACCTGATCCATGCCAGAATTGAAGTCAATGGTAAAGCCTGCCAGACCTATATATGCGCCTCTTCCGATTTCAAGCAAAAAGGTGAAAGCAAAATCGCACTGGATGACTTCTATACCGCCAATACAAATGCTCAAGAATCTCCCTATGCTTTTTGCCAAAGGATGGGATGGCAGAACTATATTGATACCATGCTGGCCCTTGATTTTATCATTCTCAACCGGGACCGGCATGGTGCCAATATTGAGATTTTGCGAAATGGCCGGGCCCACACTTTGCGAATTGCCCCCCTCTTCGATCATGGTCTGTCTTTGCTATGCTCCTGCCACACCGATGAAGAAGCCTTAAGCTTTGATATACTTGAAGACAAGAAATGCAATAACTTTATCGGCTCCTATTCTTGCTACGAAAACTTAAAGCTGATTGATAATAAGAAAGGCATTTTTTCAGCCGGTTTAAGGAAGGATGACCGGGATTTCCTTTTCCGGGATATGGATACTGTCCTATCTCCTGCTTTTATGGATAGAATCTGGCAGATGATTTTTGAAAGGTATCAAATCTATGAAAATTTATGAAA